>JAYVKX010000063.1:0-4744 GCA_043768005.1 Novosphingobium sp.
CAGATTGGCGTGCCGGTTTTGACCCCGAAAGCCTTGGCCTCATAGCTGGCGGCGATCGCACAGGTACTGTCCGTCTCCACCGGCACCACGGCCACCGGCCTGCCCCGCAATTCAGGCCGCAGCTGCTGCTCGACACTGGCGAAATAGCTGTTGAAATCGAGATAGAGCCATTTGAGCGGCGATGCAGGGAGCATGGGATCAGGGAACATGAGGGGAAAACAGTCACAACAGGGGCGATTCGGCTTACCAGTATATGTTCTTATTTTGTTCTTTCAAAGGGTCTAAGGCCCTGACCCTGACCCTTGCTCTGATCCGCTGCTACCCTGAACCAACCCCCTCGCCCTTACGCAGCTAAACCGCTAAAGCTTGCACCATGACCACCGACCAGCTCCGTATTGCGCTGTTTTCAGGCAATTATAATTACGTCCGCGATGGGGCCAATCAGGCACTGAACCGGCTGGTCGGCTATCTGCTGCGCCAGGGGGCACAGGTGCGGATCTATTCGCCCACCGTGGATGAACCGGCCTTCGCCGCCACCGGCGATCTGATCAGCGTGCCGTCCTTCGCCATTCCGGGCCGTGCGGAATACCGCGTGCCGATGGCGCTATCCCCGCGTATCCGCCGCGATCTGGCAGCATTTGCGCCCAATGTGGTGCATGTCTCCTCGCCCGATATCGTCGCCCACCGCGCGGTCAGCTGGGCGCGGCGGCGCAAGCTGCCGATCCTGTCCTCGGTCCACACACGGTTTGAGACATATTTTCGCTATTACAACATGGCCTGGGCCGAGCCGCTGGTCGAAGCGGCGCTGCGCCGGTTCTATCGCCGCTGCGATGCGCTGGTCGCCCCGTCCGAAAGCATGGCGCAGGTGCTGCGCGATCAGCGGATGAACTATGATATCGATATCTGGTCACGCGGGGTGGACCGCGAAATCTTTCATTCCGGACGGCGTGACAATGAATGGCGCCGCAGCCTGGGCATTACCGATGATGAGGTGGCGATCGGCTTTCTGGGCCGGTTGGTGATGGAAAAGGGGCTCGATGTGTATTCCGACACCATCGACGAACTGCGCCGCCGTGCGATCCCGCACAAGGTGCTGGTGGTGGGCGAAGGCCCGGCGCAAAGCTGGTTCGAAGCGCGGCTGCCCGGCGCGGTGTTTGCCGGATTTCAGGCCGGGTCTGATCTTGGCCGCGCCGTGGCCAGCATGGATATATTGTTCAACCCGTCGATCACCGAAACCTTCGGCAATGTCACGCTGGAGGCGATGGCCTGCGGGCTGCCGGTGGTCGCCGCCGCGGCAACTGGCAGCGAAAGCCTGGTCGATGATCGTGTCTCGGGCCGCCTGATCCGCCCCGGCGCAGTCCATCATTTTGCCGAAGCGTTGCGCAGCTACATCGAACAGCCCGAACTACGCGCGCGTCACGGCGGCGCGGGCGAGGCGCGCAGTCTGGACTTCAGCTGGGACCGGATCAATCAGGCGGTGGCCGATACCTATCTTCGGCTGATCCGCCAGAAGGGCGCGGCAAGCCGCTGATTTATCTCAAAACCCCTCGCTCCGCAGCGCGTCTGGCATAAAGCCACAGGGCGATAACCACGCCAAGGATCACAAGCGGCATCACCTGATTCGCGGTCGTATCCAGCGCGGCCGGCGTCTCCGAAGCGAACTGATAGCCAAAGCTGCCAATCGCGCCCGCCAAAGAGACCAGAAAGGCTGTGGCTGCATGGCGCGAGCGCAGCAGCAGCAGCACCGAACCGAAGATCGAACCCCACACGCCGACCGGCCACAGCACCTGCGCCCAGATCGGAAAGCTATCGATCCACGTCAGCAACGCCTGCGGATCGCCCGCCTGGCTCAGATAATCCAGGTTGCGCAGCCGTGTCATCGTATAATCAATGCCGCCAAAGGCGTTCCACAATAGGCTAAGCCCGCTGATGATCCAGAAGCTGATCGGTGCTTTTGAAACTGCGGTATCGGTCATGGTAATTCTCCCCTCCCATGGACTAACCACCGACGAAGCTACGCCCGAACACGAAACGATGCAATTCACCGCAAGCCGCGCTAGGGAGAGGCGATGAGCGACCTCTTCGCCGATGATTTGTCCCCTGCTGCGACAGGCATTGAAGCGCTGCGCGGTGACGCACCGCTGGCTGATCGGCTGCGCCCCGCCGCGCTGAACGAGGTGATCGGGCAGGATCATCTGACCGGGTCAGAAGGCGCGATCGGACGGATGGTGGCAGCAGGGCGCCTCTCCTCGATGATCCTTTGGGGGCCGCCCGGTACCGGAAAAACCAGTATCGCCCGGCTGCTGGCCGCCGCCACCGGTATGCGCTTTGCCGCGATCAGTGCAGTATTTTCAGGTGTCGCCGATCTCAAAAAGGCCTTTGCCGAGGCCGGGCTAGCCGCGAAGGCCGGACAGCGGACGCTGCTGTTCGTGGACGAGATCCACCGCTTCAACCGCTCCCAGCAGGATGGCTTCCTGCCCTATGTCGAACGCGGCACTGTGACGCTGGTCGGGGCGACGACCGAGAACCCCAGCTTTGCGCTGAACGCGGCGCTGCTATCGCGCGCGCAGGTGCTGATCCTCCATCGTCTTGATGCTACCGCCCTGTCGGAATTGCTCGCCCGGGGCGAGGCGGTGGAAGGTCCGCTGCCGCTGACCAGTGATGCGCGCGCGGCGTTGGTTACCTCTGCCGATGGCGATGGGCGGTTCCTGCTCAATCAAGCCGAAACGCTCTATGCAGCGCAAATCCCTGAACCGCTGGATCCCTCCGCACTCGGCAAATTTCTCCAGCGCCGGGTCGCGGTATATGACAAGGACCGCGATGGGCATTACAACCTCATTTCCGCGCTGCACAAGGCGCTGCGCGGGTCTGATCCGCAGGCCAGCCTCTATTACCTGGCGCGGATGCTGACTGCGGGGGAAGAGCCGCTGTATGTGTTGCGGCGGCTGGTGCGGTTTGCCAGCGAAGACATCGGCCTGGCCGATCCGCAAGCGTTGACCCAGTGCCTGGCCGCCAAGGACGCCTATCAGTTCCTTGGTTCGCCCGAGGGGGAGCTGGCGATCGTCCAGGCCTGCCTGTACCTTGCCACTGCGCCCAAATCGAACGCCGCCTATGCCGCGCAGAAGGCCGCGTGGACCAGCGCGAAGGAAACCGGATCGCTCAGCCCGCCCGCCCATATCCTCAATGCGCCGACCAAGCTGATGAAGGACATCGGTTACGGCGCAGGTTATGCCTATGATCCTGAGGCAGAGGACGGCTTTTCCGGGGCCGATTACTGGCCGGATGGGATGGAGCCGCAAGCCTATTACCGCCCCGTCCCGCGCGGGTTTGAACGGCAAGTAATCGAGCGGATCGAGTGGTGGGACAAAAAGCGCCGCGAGCTTAAGGACAAATGAGACAATGATGAGGCGCTATCACTATATCCCAAGAACGATTTTCACGCTGATGTTCACTCTCGGCGCACTGCCGACCGCTGCACGGAACGTGCCTGTGGATTCGGTGGTTGGCACCTGGCTGGTTGAGCACCCGACCGCACCTTTCCCACTGCACCTTTATGTTTTCAACGCCGATCACACCATGCAGCAAGCCAATCCCGACGCTGGCGACCCTACTACCAGCGACAGCGATGGCAAGGGCATCTGGGTGCGGCGTGGCGAGCGGATCATGGGCAAATGGGTTGAGATCATGGCCGATCGCACCTCGCACAAGCTTGCCGGGCGCGGTGAACTGACATTCGAAATCCGCCTTGTCGGCAACCAGCTGACTGGAACAGGCACATTTTTTGCCTACGACGCTGCAGGCAAGGTTTCCGCCGGGCCGCTGCCCGCCCCGTTCACAGGCTCGCGGGTGACCATCCCTTGAACAGTAACTCGCATGTGCCGCGCATCAAGCACAACTGATGAGCGCACGGCACTTTCACCATTTCGCCGCAATCGACTGGTCTGGCGCGGTGGGGGAGCGCCACCACGGGATCGCGCTGGCGCTGTGCAGCGCAGGCGACGACACGCCGCAGCTGCTCCGCCCCGGCCAGCGCTGGTCGCGCGGCGAAGTATTGGAATGGCTCTGCACAGCGCTGCCCGGTGACACGCTGGTCGGCTTTGACATGGGCATTTCACTGGCCTTTGCCGATGCGGGTGCGTTCTTTCCCGGCTGGCCTGAAAGCCCGGCAGATGCCCGCGCTCTATGGGAGTTGGTTGATCGGCTGTGCGCCAATGATCCCCATTTTGCCGCCACCAGCTTTGTCGATCATCCTGAAATCAGCCGCCATTTCCGCCGCCACGGTGGGCGCGAGGGGGATCGCTTTGGTGCCAATGGTCATCCGGGCGGGCGCGGGCGGTTTCGCATCACCGAGCTTGCCCAGCAAGCGCTGGGCTGCCGGCCGACCAGCAATTTCAACCTCGTCGGAGCCGCGCAAGTAGGCAAGTCGAGCCTGACCGGGATGCGGCTGCTCCACCAGTTGGCGGGACGCCTGCCAGTGTGGCCAATCGATCCGTTGCCACAGGCAGGCTCGGTCGTGACCGAGATTTACACCGCGCAGGCCGCCATGGCCGCCGGGCGCAGCGCGGGCCGATCCAAGATGCGCGATCACGCAGATCTCAACGCCGCGCTGCTCCAGCTGGGCAGCCGCCCGGTATCCGGCACCGGCCCGATCCCCGATCATGCCAGCGACGCCCTGCTCACCGCCGCCTGGCTGCGCACCGCCGCGCATGATCCCCAGCTGTGGCACCCAGGCGCAATGACCCAC
>JAYVKX010000064.1:0-11161 GCA_043768005.1 Novosphingobium sp.
GCCGATACCATCAGGCCCAGCTTGGCAATCCGGCGGTTTTGCGCCTCGGTTGAATAACCGAGATGCTCCAGCGTGATGGTCTGCCCGCGCCGCAGCGCAAGCGCCTCCGCTCCGGCCAGCACCACATCCAGCCCCTCATCGCCATTGACATGGATGTGGAGCGAAAAGCCCGCATCCCAGAACCGGCGAAACTGCGCTTGGACCACATCGGGCTCGGTAATCCACTTGCCCAGATGGCCGTCGATATAGCCTGGCGCACTCATCCGCATATTGAGCGAGAAAAACGCTCCGTCGGCGAGCATTTTTACACGTTTGTCTATCCTGACCCGGCCCGAGGCAAAGCGCTGCCTGGTCCGCGCAAGCCACGCATCAAGATCGGTTTCATGGCCAATCTCGGTCGCCAGCGGCATCAGCATAACCCGGCTGGGATTATCGGTCCGCTCAAACGCAGCGCGGATCAACCCGGCTTCCGCGTCATAGCCTGCAAAGATGCCGGTCCCCATATCGGCAACAGTGGTGACCCCGCTGGTCAGCATCATTCGCTGCAACGCGCTCATCCCGCGCGGAATACGGCCGGGACCAAGGATTACAGGGCGCATTTTGGCGGCAGCAGCCACCAGCCCGGTTTCGGAAAACAAACCGCGCGCATAATCGCTTTGCGCCGGATCGGCATTGGCGGAATGCAGCAAAGCAGCAAAATCGGCCTCGCTGTGAATCCCCCAACGCTCCAGCATGGCGGAGCTGACGATCACATCATGGAAACTGCGGTGCCAGATGATGATGGCCCGTCCTGGTGCGATCTGATCAAGCTCACCGCGATCAAGCGGCCCGTGGAACAGCTCGTGGTAACCCCAGGTGATAAATGGATCCTCATTTGAGGCACCAAGCGCTTCACGCAGCCGGATCCGGTAAGCCTGCGGGGTCAGCGAACCCTTGGAAAAGCTGCCGGGCAGCTTCCAGTCATCGGGCGCGATGAACGGAAGGTTGAGCATCACCGCCGATTGCATCGGATGGATATGCGGATCGATCAGGCCGGGCAGTAACACCTTGCCCGCAAACTGCCGGTCAAGCCTGACTGCCCGGCCCCGGGTCCATGGTTCCAGCTCGGCCAGGCTGTTGCCCAGCGCCACAATGATCCCACCTGCCATCGCGGCAAACCGGCAGGCGGGCTGTGATGGCTCCATTGTGACGATCTTGGCCGCCTCGATCACGGTGATTTCAGGATAGCTTGCGGCGCGGGCGATTGTGCTGGCAAGCAGCGGCGTTCCGGCCAGCAGACCCAGCATATCGCGGCGGTTGGAAAGATATTTCACAATCTTACCCCTGTGTATCAGGCCCAAAAAACAAAGGGGCCCCGGACTTTCGCCCGGAGCCCCTCCGCTAGTTCAGTCCAGATTGGTTTAGAACTTGATCCCTGCGGCCACACCGAAGCGGCGCGGTTCGAGGGTGAAGATGTTGGTATAATTGCCCGAGGACTGGTCAGTTACGTACAGGCCAGTGATCGAATCCTTGTCAAACAGGTTCTGCACAAAGGCGCGCATGAACCATTTGCGATCCTGCCCTTCGAGCTGAATCTGGGCATTGACCTGGGTAAACGCGGCAATCGCATTTACCGTCCCGTTGAAGATGTTGCCATAGGTCTTGCCGGTATAGGCCACGTCAATCCGCGGGGTCAGGGTCAGGTCACCGATCGGCGCAGCATACTGCACGCCGGCCGAAAGCTTGTAATCCGGAGCGCCCGGCAGCTTGTTGCCCTTGATGTTGGTCGGGATGCCCGAGAGATAGACGGAAATACCGGCAGGATCAAACGACGCACCCGCTGCTGCAGCGTAACTCTGCAAGACAGAGCAAATGCTGAACGCACCCGTGGAAGCGAGACCACTACCAGTAGGAAATGCGCCAGCATTTTGTAATCCAGCACCAGGGTTCACCAGATACTGACTGAAATGCCCTGGAGTTCCGCCGGCACCCAAGGTGGCACCAGTGTATAGCGGGTCCACAATTCCTGCATTGATAGCACCATTCACGAAATTGACGAAGCCGTTCACCCCCGCAACATTGCCCGAGGTGTTCGAACCAACCGCACAGTTGGCCGCATTGGTGATATCCTTGATGATCACCGCATCAGCCCGGCCCGCACCAAAGTCACGCGAGTTGGCCAGCAGCTTGTCCTGCGAAACAGAGGTATGCAGGTAGCTGGCGTTGATATTCACCGATAGCTCGCGGGTCGGACGGAACACCGCTTCGGCTTCAAGACCATAGATGTTGGCGCTGACATTGTCGTTGACCGAGGTCCGGTTGACAATGCGCGACAGCTGAAGATCCTTGTAGTTGTAGTAGAAGCCAGTGAGGTTGAGCTGAAGCTTGCCAAACTGGTTTTTCGAGCCAATTTCAAAGGCGTTGACATATTCCGGCAGGAAGCTTTCCGGAACATTGGTGCCAACCGACAGCGGCGGATTAATCCCGCCCGACTTGTACCCGCGTGAATAGGACACATAGAGCAGATTATCGTCGGTGATGTTGTAATCCAGCACCGCACGGCCTGTCCAGGCGCTGAAGCTCTTGTCGCGGATCGCGAATGGCTGATTTCCAGCAGTTCCCGGATCGGCATCATAAGCGCCGAAATAGGCCGAGGTGAAGGCATCGGTTCCACCGGTTGGCGCCAGGAAGCTGAACAGCGTGGTACGCGCCTTGATGACCTTGTGATCATTATTGTAGCGAATGCCCAGTGACAGCTTCAGCTTGTCGCTGAATTTGTAATATGCCTCACCGAACAGCCCGTAGGTGGTGACCTTCAGATCATCGGAATTGTTCCGATAATACGGCGTTGCCAGGAAGTATGACGAGGTGGCCGAGGTTAGCGGGATTGGTGCAGCAGCGCCCGTAGCAGGATTCTTGTTGCCCAGTGCCGTGAATGCACCCAGCACACCGGCCGCGTAATCCAGCCCGAACGCATCAACGTAATAGCTGTTTTC
Source organism: Novosphingobium sp. (assembly GCA_043768005.1). Classification (GTDB taxonomy): domain Bacteria; phylum Pseudomonadota; class Alphaproteobacteria; order Sphingomonadales; family Sphingomonadaceae; genus Novosphingobium. The sequence continues at coordinate 2,976 of JAYVKX010000064.1, forward strand.
GGTCAGGTGGAATTTGCCATAGATCCCGCCGACCAGGAAGTTGAACGGCCCATCCCATTTGGACGAGACGATTGCTTCTGCGGTCCAGCTGCTTTGATCCTGTACCGACCGATCGAAATCGAGCGGGCTGTTGGCACAGATCTTGTTGCCGCCAAAGACGCCCATACCGGTCGTATCAGGGGCCGAGGTGCAGAGCACACCGTTGGGTCCGTTGGGGATCAGTGCATTGGCGATCGGGCGCAGATAGGCCTGCAGTCCGGGACCATACAGCCCAGCTGCTGCGTTCGACAATGCGGTAAGACCGCCTGCCATCTGCGAACGGTTTTGGACCGAGTTGTTGTAATCCTGCTGCGAATCCAGCTTCACGTCCTGATAATTGCCTTGCAGCTTGACGTTAAGCCCGCCGCCAAGTTCCTGCTCAAGCTTGCCCTGGATGATCCATTCTTTGGTAAAATAGGTTGGCTTGAAATCGGTGTTGACCACGCGCGGATCGGCCGGATTAACCACGCCTGCATAAGCATCAGGCCCATAGAGGCTGCCGATCGAGAAGTTTGGTGTCATTGGCGTCTGGCCAGCAGGCAAGCCACGGATCCGGAAGAATTCCTGCGAGGCAAAGATCGTGCCCAGCGTGGAGTTGGCATTGGTGGTGCTGTAATCGCGCCGCGCATTCAAGCAGCCCATCACGCCCGTCGGGTCGCGCTGGCACAGCTGCTTCTGGATGCGCATCCGGCTATCGCGTTCATGGAAATACTGCGCGGTCAGATCGATCGTGGTTGACGAGCTTGGCTCAAAGCGGAGCGAGCCGCGCAGACCGAACATATTGCGATCATCGATCCGCGTATTGTCATAGAGGTTCTTGGTATAGCCATCGCGGTTCAGGTAGAACCCTGCCAGACGCACCCCGACAGTATCGCCGATCGGGACATTGACCATGCCCTTGAACTTGACACCATTGTAGTTGCCATATTCAGCCTCTGCCGAGGCAGCAAGCTTCGTCAGATCAGGCCGGGCCGAACGGATGTTGACCACGCCCGAGGTGGCATTCTTGCCGAACAGCGTGCCCTGCGGCCCGCGCAGAACTTCGATCTGGGCCAGGTCATAGAACTCACCTTCGAACAGGCGGGTGCCGAACAGCGGAGCATCATTCATGTGAATGGCGGTCGCACTGTCACAGGTCACGCCCACGCACAGATCGCCGATCCCGCGGATGGTGAAGCTGGACCCGGTGAAATTCGTCTTGGTGAAGGTGACGTTGGGCAAGGTCAGCTGAAGATCGCTGGTGTTCTTGATCTGCTGCCGTTCCAGAGCTTCACCGGAAAATGCGCTAACCGCGATCGGCACATCCTGCAGACGTTCCGAAGTACGCTGCGCCGTGACGATGATGGTATCTACATCATCCGCAGCGGTATCTGCAGTTTGTGCAAATGCCGGAAATGCAATCGCTCCAGCGCAAACGCCAGCGAGCAGGGTAAGCTTGCCCCTCATCAGACCTCTCTCCTATTTATCCGCCACTTTAACTGGGCGGTTCAATCATGGAATAGATCACCGTCTGATGCGCTTGACAACCGGTTTTAACCGATCCGTTAGAACAGTCGGATTCCGTAGCGTAAGGGCAACACCTCGACACGGTTTATGCGGACCAGGCCAGCCGAAACTGCCCCAGAATCTGTTGCCTTCCGGTAACACCAAGCAGATCTCAAAACGAGTGAGCGCGGTTTAGGCCGGAACTTCCAATGACCGCTCACGGTAGGCGACGGTCCATTCGTTGAGATCGGCAAGCATGATCTCTGCAGTATTGTCCAGCTCTGCCGAAAGCGTATCGAGCGCGATCAGCTTGGTCAGCTTTTCGGCATTGCCATTGAGCGCACTGACGGTTTTGAGTGAACGGCTGGCTGCCAGCAGATGCTCCCCATGTCCGCGCATCCCGAACACCGAAGCGCCCACAGCCGGCAAGCCAGCGGTGGCAAAGATGAAATAGCTGGTCATCGCCCGGATCCATTCGGGCACCAGAACAGAACCGACCAGAAACAGAAAACAGGCTGCGATCACCGCGCCCATCAACAAATTGCCGATTTCATGCAGCCGATGATCGAGCATGCGCATCCGCTTGGCGTTGACCTGATGGTAAGCCGCCTGCGGCGCGATCTGTTCGCCAACCACATCGGCTGCCAGTTCGCTGATCCTGGCCGGGGTGATGATCCCCTTGGGGCTGGCCATCTCGCGCCAGATCGCGGCGGCATACCAGCGCGTCCAGTCAGCTCCGGCTTCGCGGTGGCGCGGACCGCTGATGAAATCGGTGCGGAACGGCGGCGTGGCCATGCCGGTTTGCTTGAGATAGATCAGCGGGCGCAAGGATTCCGCCAGATGGCGGTATTGCAACCAGCGGCGATGCCATTCGCCCTGATTTCCGGCCTGAGTATTGAGGAACAACAGGCTGATCGCCCCCAGCTCAGCAAGCACCAGATAGACCTTCGCCGCCGGGGCGACCAGCCCGCCGAGCGCGATAATCACCGCGAGCGCAGATAGCGCGTAATTGGTCACATGGCCGCTGCGAAACAGCTGCGCATAGCGGATGGCAAGGAAATTCGCCCAGCCATAGGCCTGCTCGATCCTCAGGCGATCAGCGGGCACACAGGTTCCGCGCAAACTTTCCCGGTCTCGCTCATTATCTTCATCTATCGAGCTTTGGCGCCAGCTTCTGGGAGGCAAGCCCTTAATCCTGAGCAGCGCGAGGAGCAGCGGATATTCGATCCGCCAGTTACTGCGCTTTTCCCGTTCGGCAAAATAGCCCGCGATCTGCTCGCGCTCGACCTGCGTATGCGGGGCAAGCGTATCGCGGACCAGAGCGGCAAAGGCTTCAGCTCCCGCCAGTGGCCGGGCGACCGGTTCGAATGAATCACCGCCAACCAGCAGCCGGATCACGCCCACATCATCGGCCTGCCGGTCAACCATGATGTGGATCACCGGAACCCCGCCGCGCAGTGCCAGATCGACGACATGGGCGGTGCCGCCCGGCCCGTTGCCTTCACCCCCATCCCAGATGGCGATCAGAATGTCGGCCGCTGCAATCACAGCCTTGCCAACCATCACATAGGCCTCATCCTGATCGGATCGCAGTCCGGGCAGCGCAAAGCTTTCATCCGCCGCGTGCAATTGCTGCAGGAATTCGTCACGCTCATGCCCCTCGGCAAAATCCCTGCAATATTCGTCGGGTGCGAACGGCAGCAGGGCGCGAATGTAATAACCGTGGGCATGCGCGCTGGTCGCCGCCAGCTGATCCGCGCCTGTTGCCAGCGGCGTATGCAGCCGCAGTTCGGGCGGCTCGCTGGCAAAAATCGCCGCTTCCTCGTGATGGAGCAGCAGTGCCGCAGCGCCCAATTCACCAAACAGCCAGCTGACGCATGGCCCAAGCGCCGCGACCACGCCTGCGGGCAACAGCTTTGAACGATGGCCGGTGATCCCAATATTAAGGGTCAGTCGCGGACGAGGAGGATGATAGCCCGGCAACTGTGTCTTCCTATGGCAGGTCAGGGGTGATGCGGGATTGGCTGAGGAGCAAAGCGGTGGTCAGACGTCCGAGCGCAAGCGCAGCTCATGGACAAGGGTAAAACTACCGATGGTGATGGCCGAGCCCAGCGGGAGCGCCACAGTTCCGGCAACCCGTTCGCCATCGACAAAGGTGCCGTTGGTTGAATTCAGATCGAGCACATAAAGCTCATTGTCCTTTAGCTCCACTTTGCAATGCGACCGTGAAACCTTGAAATCGGCCAGTATGACATCGGCAGGTGCTGTGCGGCCGATCTTGAGGCCTAGCGGACTGACGATGTAGCGCTTTTCCAGATCATCCCCGCTCAACAGCTCAAGACAGTGGAGTTCATCGCCTTCAAACAGGCTCACCTCGTCAGCACGGGTATAGAACTGGGTCTGCTCGAACTCTTCCGCCGCTTCGGCCTCAGGTTCGTTCGATTTGGCCATCTGCGCCTGAAGCGAGGACAGGGCCGAGATCAGGCTTTCAACCTTGCCATTCATGAAGATAAAATCACTCGCCGCGCGGTCGGCAGGCGGAGTTGTAACGGGTTTCTGGGGTGCTTTTCTGGTCGAAGCCATGGCAGAACCACCCGCCGGGCCTTCACGTCCGACGAAGCCGTGCACATCCTGAAGAAACGCCTGCCAGGCCGCGTCGTCTGGATCACCAGCCCAGTGGCAGAGATCGGCGGTATGGGTCAGCTCGAAGATGATCGGCCGTTCGCACGGCTCGATAATCACTGGGGCCAGCGTCCCGCTGCGATCAGCCAGCGTGGCCTCTGCCCGGACCCAGCGCGAGGCGACCGAACGCGGCGACCACAAGACAACCACCGCCTTGGCCGCCCGCAACGCCTTCTCGATTACCTCGTCAAACGCCTCGCCCGAACGCAATTCAACGTCCCACCAGACGTCGAGCCCGGCCTGCGCAAACGCATCGGCATAACGCCGCGCTGCGCTCGCATCTTCGCGACTATAGGAAATGAAGACGTCATGTTCGTGCAAGTAAATTTCCCTAAACCGAACTTAATCGATGAATATCAATATCATCTGACCCGGTAAGGTATCACGCCCCAGTCGGGATCGGCAAAAGCCCGATAACTGGCGCACGTCCTCGAATCATCCACAGCTCAGTTCAGCTCGGGAATGTTCGGGCACTGAATATCTCAAGTCATCTCTTTCGCAAGTGCAAAAGAAATCTGTCAGCTTGGCCGCGTTTCAATATGACACGTGGTACTGGCCATAATGGAGACTGTCGCTACGCTACTTTGTGGCTGACGATCGTGACTGTAACGCATTGAGATAGATTTTGGTTTGATTGGCCGAGGCAATCAGCTGGTCAACCTCGCGTTCTGTCCTCACCCCGCGCATCGAATTGACCAGCGTATCAAGGTAGCGGACGTAATCTTGGGCAGTTTTTACATTCGCATGCCGGATCCTGTAGCCCGCTTTCTCATTGTCCGAAGCCTGCCCGCCCGGTTCCGAACCAGTGTCCATCCGGATGACATTAGCCGCGATCCCGCGTGCCGAACTGACCACCGAACCGAAACTGCGATACTTTTGCGGGAACAATTTGCTTGCAGAACCAGCCGCGCCGCTGTCTGCGGCAGGTGCGCTTCGTTCTGCCGCGGGTGCGCTCGGGGCGACCGGCGCAGCGCTGGCCGCGACCGCCGAAGCCACGTCAAGCGGCGCAGTTTGCTGGCCTTGCACCGCTGCGGTTGAGCGCAAAGCGCGCGAATAGGCCGCCGCAAACCGTCCCGAAGCGGCCAACGCCAGCTGGGCCGAGGCGATCGCCGGACCGGGCAGGACAGCGCCGCTGGCTCCTGCCGCTGCTGCGCCCAATCTGGCCCGGGCCGCGCGCAAATCAGCGGCAATCCGCTGCCGCTCCGCAGTCTCGCCGCGCGCCCCGTTCGGCCTGAGCGGATCGGCCCAGGGCAGCTCGCGCCGCAGCCTGTACGAGCGGGCATCCATCTCACGCAGCAGCGCATTGGCAAATGCCGCGCTGGCAGACTGTGTCAAAGCGTTCATTCTGGCAGTCTGCGCCGCCTTTTCGGTCTGGTCGGTGATTGCACCAAGACCCCTGGACAGGTTGGCAAGGTTCGCCCCCGCTTCGGCGAGTGCGCTGACCGCGGCAGGCGGGGCCCCGCTGCTGCGCGCTGTTGCCGCCAGGGCCTGAACGGTGCCCGCAAAATCATCGGTGCCGGTTACTTCAGCCGCAACCAGCGAGCCCGGCACAACTGGCGCAGGAGCTGCGTCCACTTGGGCGGTGATCGCAGGATCGGGCCTCGCACCAATGAACCCTTGCGCGGCAAGGTACCAGCCCCCGCCAAGCACAACCGCGCCGATTAACGCCCCGCCGAGCAGCAGCGATCGCTTAGGCCCGTTCTGCCCGGCCGGTACCTTGACACCAGCGCCAGCCTTGGCCGCAGGTTTGACCGCAGGTTTGACCGACTGGGGTTGGGGCGGTAGTTCGATCTCCGCTTCGGGCGATACTTTAGGCAATTCATTGTGATTACTTATTTTTTGCGACGCATTGGTATGCTGGCCCGGCCCCTTGAACTCAACCTCGCTAGTGCTTGATGGTACTGACGTTTTGATCTTGCTGACAGGATCGAACCCGGGCGGCGGCGGCGCAACCGGCATGATATTGTCATGGCCAGGATCGAATACGAAGATGCGGGTGGCATCATCATCTTCGCCGTCATCCAGCGCCGCCACTGATCCGCTGGAACCATCAAACAGCGCCAGCCAGGCCGGAATTGACTGTGGCCGTTCATCGGGCCGGATTATCATCGCGGCGTCGATCGCGGCAAGGAAGGTGTGGCTGTAACCGGGCCAATTTCCTTCGGCGAGCGGCTTGCCAAGCCCGCCGTGCAGCCGTTCCAGAACCTCAGGCGGCTTTTCCCCGGTCACGCACTCGTGCATCACCACTCCCAGCGCATAGATATCGGTCCATGGGCCCTGGGCATAGGTTTTCACATATTGTTCGATCGCCGCATAAGGCGGAGTGTGGAACGTGACCTTGGTGTTCGTCGCATCGCCGGATTCAAATCGGGCGGAACCAAAATCAATCAGAACAGGGCGCCCATCTTCGTTGACGAGAATGTTGGGCGGCTTGATATCCCGGTGCAGCACCCCCACTCGGTGCGCCCGGTCTAGACCTTCGGCGATCGGCTGAACCAGCGCAAGCAGGCTAGATTCATTGAACCGCCTGCCTTGGCGAAGCAGCTTTGACAGCGAAAAGCCATCCTCGAAATCCATTACGATGTAAGCTGTTCCGTGGATTTCGAACAGGCTGCGAACGCTGACAATGTTGGGATGGCGGGTCGGCGTTGAGAGGTTCCACAGCAGCTTTGCTTCCTCGACGAATTTCTTCAGGCCAAGGGCATGTACTTCCTCCGCATTGGAATCGATCGGAACAACCGTGTCGCCATCCCGTCGCTCGCTGATAGCGCTGGGAAAATATTCTTTGATTGCAACCAATTCGTTGAAATAAATGCCACGTCCTTTATAGACGATACCGAATCCCCCGACGCCGAGGACTTCCTCAAGCCGCCATTCCCGAAGCACGGTTCCATGGGGTAATGCCTTGTTGCTGTAGGCTTTATTCATTGCCGCTCCAGATCAAAGGCGGTAGCTGTCGAAATACATCGTTCGCATGAACAGATGGAGTTTGCTAGTCCTAACCTCAAGTATGGCAGCAAGGGAGATTTGGATGGGATTCGACTGCGTCAGCCGGACCCATGTCGGCCTTCGGCGAAAGCTGAATGAAGACGCTGTGCTGAATTGCGCTGACCGGAATATCTGGGCGGTCGCCGATGGGATGGGTGGGCATGACGCAGGCGAAATCGCCAGCGCCAAAATTGTCGAGGCGCTTTCAACCATCACGGTTTCCGGCAGTTTTGAAAACCGCGTGGAAAACGCGGTCGCCCTGCTCGAAGGCGTCAACACCGCGCTGATGGAGCTGGGCGGCGCCAGCGGTGAACAACGCACCATCGGCAGCACGATTGTCGGGCTGATCGTGGTTGAGGACCGCTATGCCTGCTTCTGGGTCGGAGACAGCCGCGCCTATCTGCTGCGCGGCGGCGATATATCGCAGTTAAGCCATGATCATAGCCTGGTGCAGGAACTCGTCGATGCTGGAATGCTGGAAGCTGATCAGGCCGAAAGTCATCCCAATGCCAATGTCGTAACCCGGGCAGTGGGGGCAAAAGCTCAGCTGCAGGCCGATATTGTCACCGGCAACCTCACCCAGGGCGATCTGTTCTTGCTGGCCAGCGACGGCCTGACGCGGCTGGTCAAGGACCACGAACTGCGGCAGGAACTCTCCGCAAACCCGCCAGCCCCCGCCGCCGATCGCCTGATCGAACTCGCCCTGGAACGCGGCGCTCCAGACAATGTCTCGCTGGTGATCCTGCAAGCCCGCCCATAAACCATTCCACGCCGGAAAACCGCGAACTGACCGCGCATAATGACGCCGCCTTACGTTTCAAAATGGCGGCAAAGCCAAAAAATATGATCGGTTTCCGCCATTCTGTCGGCCCCTAAGGGGTTGATAAGATAGTGAAAAATGGTGCCCAGAAGAGGACTCGAACCTCCACGCCCTTGCGAGCGCCAGCACCTGAAGCTGGTGCGTCTACCAATTCCGCCATCTGGGCACGGTG
>JAYVKX010000065.1:0-5873 GCA_043768005.1 Novosphingobium sp.
CATCGCATTGGCATCCATGCACATCGGATCGGGTCCAGGGGTAGATGGAGTGTCGGGCATGCAGGTAAAGCCGTTGGTGCCTGCGCGAAGCGTCATCATCGAGCCATCGGATCCGGCAGAGACAATCGCCGCATCTTTCGCAATAGCGGCAGGGGCTGCGGCCATCGCACTGGCAATCGGATCGGAATGATCGGCGGGTGCAGCAGCGGCCTTGGCCCCCGCGGCCTCGTTCTTGGACGGCGAACAGGCCGCGACCGCCAGCACTGCGCTGACTGAGCATAGCAAGTTAGCAAACGAGAATTTCATCGCAGCCTCCTGATATTTTCTGGATTTGCTTTGATAACATGCTTCACGCTGGCAGATGCGTATTAATTCGGATTGCCTCGCTTCGCCGCGCGCGTGGCACTATGGGCATCCCTCAGCCATGAACCTTCCGATCAAATCCGTTTTGCCTGAACTGCTTGGCGCATTGTGCGAAGGCAGTGCAGCTGTGCTGATCGCGCCGCCGGGCGCGGGTAAAACCACCGCCGTCGCACCTGCACTGATTGGTGAGGACTGGTGCAGCGGCACTGTAATCATCCTCAGCCCGCGCCGAGTCGCCGCGCGGGCTGCGGCTGAACGCATGGCCGAACAATTGGGCGAGGCGGCTGGGCAGACAATCGGCTATATTACCCGGCTGGATAGCAAGCGTTCGGCAAAAACGCGCATTCTGGTGATGACCGAGGCGATTTTCATTGCAACTATCCTGAGCGATCCGGACCTTGCCGGGATCAGCGCGGTGCTGTTTGACGAAGCGCATGAACGGCACCTTGATAGTGATCTTGGTCTGGCGCTGGCGATCGAGTGCAACCAGGTGCTGCGCCCCGATCTGCGGCTGCTGGTGATGTCCGCTACGATCGATGGCGCGCGGTTTGCTGCGCTGCTGAATGATGCCCCGGTGATCGAAAGCGCGGGCAAGGCCTATCCGCTCAACATCCGCTGGCTGGGCGCGCGGCCCGAACTGCGGCTGGATGATGCTATGGCCTCCGCCATACTTACGGCATGGCGGGACGAGGACGGTGATATCCTTGCCTTCCTGCCCGGTGTCCGCGAAATTGAACGCGTGATGGAGCGGCTGGCCGAAAAGCTGCCAGGCACACTGATTTTACCGCTCCACGGCCAGTGCGAACCGGCGACCCAGCGCGCTGCGATCCGCCGTGATCCTGAAGGCCGCCGGCGGATTGTGCTGGCTACCGCGATCGCCGAAACCTCGCTCACGCTGGACGGCGTTTCGGTGGTGGTCGATGCCGGGCAGTCACGTCGGGCAGAGTTTGACAAGGCGGCAGGGGTTACTCGCCTGGTCACCCACCGCGCCAGTCAGGCCGCTGCTGCCCAGCGTGCAGGCCGCGCCGCACGCCAAGGTCCGGGGGTGGCTTACCGCCTGTGGGAAGAAGCGGCACATCCCGGACGGCCTGCGTTTGATCCACCGGAAATGCTTACCGCTGATCTTGCCCCACTGGCGCTGACACTGGCGCAGTGGGGCAATATGGACCCTGCCGAAATGGCCTGGATCGATTCGCCTCCGCTTGCAGCAACGGGTGCAGCAAAGCGGGTTCTGATGTCGCTGGGCGCGCTCGATGCTGCAGGGCAGATTACTCCGCATGGTCGCAGCATGGCGGCTTTGCCGATGGAACCAGCGCTGGCGCATATGCTGCTCTATGCTGCGCAGCATAATGCAGCATTGCCAGCTGCACGGCTGGCACTGTTGCTGCAGGAACGGGGGCTGGGTGGGCGCGGCGAGGATCTGGCAGCGCGGCTTGATCGCTGGATTGCAGACCGGTCCGTGCGGGCAGAGGCATCGCGTCAGCTTGCGGCGGGCTGGGCCAGAAGGGCCGGGGAACTGGCGGGCAAGGGAGAGGGGCTACAGCCCCCGCTCGGCATTCTGCTGGCAGAAGCCTTCCCGGATAACATCGCCCGCCGCCGCAGCGCTTCGGGTGAGGACTGGCTGACCGCTGGCGGGCGCGGTTTGCGGCTTGATCCGGTGTCTCCCTTGGCCCGGGCCGAATGGCTTAGCGTCGGCGATGCGCAGGGTGATGCCAAGGGCGCGCGGATCACCGGCGCGATTGCGCTGGACGAGGCCGAGGTGCTGCGCTGGCTTGGCCACCGGATAAAGCGCCGATCTACAATGCGCTGGCTGGCGGAGGAGCGCCGGACAGAGGCTTTGCTGGAACAACGGCTGGGGGAGATCACTCTGGCTCGCGGGCCTGATCCTGCGCCCGATGCGGCAGCTATTTCTGCCTTCGTGGCAGAACGGGTACGCGAGGCAGGGCTTGGCCTTGTCCCGTTTTCCCCGGCATCGCACAATCTGTTGACCCGCGGGCGCTATGCCGGGATTGCCGCCCTGTCTGATGAAGCGTTGCTGGCTTCGCTGGCGGGTTGGCTCCAGCCTTTGCTGACCCGCCGCCTGGATGCGCTTGATCTGCAAGCCTTGCATGAGGCGCTCAAGAACCGGATCGATTATGCCGCACGCCAGCTGCTTGATCGGTTGGCCCCGCCGCAGTTTACCAGCCCCGCAGGCACGCACCACATCATCGATTATGCCGATGAGGCCGGACCGAGCGTTGAAGTGCGGGTGCAGGCGCTGTTCGGGCTGGACCGGCATCCCGGATTTGGCCAGCCGGAACTACCCCTGCTGCTCAAACTGACCTCGCCCGCTGGCAGCCCGATCCAGTCGACCCGCGATCTCCCCGGGTTCTGGCGGGGCAGCTGGCGCGATGTGCAGCGTGACATGAAGGGCCGCTATCCCCGCCACCGCTAGCCGGACGAACCCTGGGCAGAGGATCCCAGCCTCAAGACCCGCAATGCCTTTGAGCGATCACGCCGCACTTGATTTTGGCGCGGCTTTGCGGAAAGGCAAGCGCCATGACCGCACGTATCTATCAGCGCCCGAAGAATGCCATGCAATCGGGCAAGGCCCTGACCGATCAATGGGTGCTGGAATTCGCCCCGGCAGAGGCGCGGCAAGCCGATCCGTTGATGGGCTGGACTGGATCGGGCGACACGCAGGTGCAGGTCGTGCTCACATTCGCAGAGCTGGCAGAGGCGCAGGCCTATGCGGACAAGCACGGCATCGCGGCTAGCGTCCACCCCGCGCCGCCGCGCCGACTTAAGCTGCAGACTTACGCCGACAACTTCCGCTAGAACCAAATTCTGAGTGCAGTGCTTGCGTAAAAAAGGTGGGCCTGCGGCTACTACCGGGGTCGCGCTGTCGGTAGCGGGAGCAGACCCACCCTGATCCCCCCTTGCGGATGGGAACCCGAGTCGTCCTCAATTTCCCCGCCTGAATACTCCAATTATTACAGACAGACTTGCAGAAACCCGACATGCCCGCCATATGCTCGCCCGGGAGTCGGGTGGACGTTTGCGTTCGCCAACTTGGTCAGGTCCGGAAGGAAGCAGCCACAACGATTTGCGGCGGGTCGCCCGGCTCCTTTTCTCCTGACAAGTCCCCCATTTTCCCCTGACAAGTAACGCGCCAACCCCTACCAAGGCTTTATGGGCGATTCCTCCGACATTTTTGGCGATGAGCCAGCCACCACCCGCGATCCCGATATGCCGGAAGATGCGCTGGGGCTTGGCCTTGCAGCTTCGGCACCCGCGCCCGCAGCCGCTCCATTTGCGCCCGCAGCTTCTACGCAGCCTTATCGCGTGCTAGCCCGCAAATACCGGCCGCAAACCTTTGCCCAGCTGATCGGGCAGGATGCGATGGTCCAGACACTGGGTAATGCGATCCAGCGTGAACGGCTGGCCCATGCCTTTTTGATGACCGGGGTGCGGGGGGTGGGTAAAACTTCCACCGCACGGCTGATCGCCAAGGCATTGAACTGCATCGGACCAGACGGACAGGGCGGACCGACGATCGATCCTTGCGGGCGATGCGAGCCTTGTGTGGCGATTGCCGAGGGCCGCCATATCGATGTGATCGAGATGGATGCCGCAAGCCACACCGGGGTCGATGACGTCCGCGAGATCATCGAGGCTGTGCGCTATTCCGCCGTCTCTGCGCGCTACAAGATCTATATCATCGATGAAGTTCACATGCTGTCGCGCAACGCGTTCAACGCGTTGCTCAAGACCTTGGAAGAGCCGCCGCCGCATGTGAAATTCCTGTTCGCCACGACCGAAGAAGACAAGCTGCCGGTCACGGTACTGTCGCGGTGTCAGCGGTTTGACCTGCGGCGGATCAGCGCACCGATGCTGGCGGAACATTTCGCCGGAATCTGCATCGCCGAGGGGATCGCGGCTGAGGATGAGGCGCTGGCGATGATTGCTAATGCGGCCGAAGGATCGGTCCGCGATGGGCTGTCCATCCTCGATCAGGCGATTGCTCATGCGGATCTTGGCGGTGACGGCAAGGTTACCGCTGATCAAGTCCGCGATATGCTGGGTCTGGCCGACAAGACCGCGCAGCGGCGGCTGATGGAAGCCTTGCTGGGCGGTAATTCCGCGCCGCTGCTGGATATGGTCGCGGCGCAATTCGCGTTAGGGGTTGAACCGATTGCCCTGCTCCGTTCGGCAATGGAGCTGACTCACCGGATTACCGTGGCACAGATCACCAAAACCGGCGCCGATGCGATCTCTGCCGAAGAGCGTGAGGCGATCGAGGCATGGGCGCAGCGCCTTTCCGCAGGCCAGCTCCACCGGCTGTGGCAATTGCTGCTCAAGGGTTATGACGAGGTAAAGTCTGCGCCCGATCCGCTGATTGCGGCGCAGATGGCGCTGCTGCGGGTGATGCACGCCACTGATCTGCCTGATCCTGGAACGCTGCTGAAAAAGCTGGACGAGATGGCCGCGCGCGGGGTGGCACCGCCGGCCAGCCCATCCACTGCCGCGACCAGTGCCGCAGTTGCACCTGTTCCTGCGGCGGTGGATTGGGCAGCGCTGGTCAAGCTGGTCGATCAATCGGGCCAGCTGCGCGTGGCGCAGGTTATGCAGGATTGGATCCGGGTGGTTGATCTGGCCCCCACTGAGCTGCGGTTTGCGGTGGCACCGGGCTATTCCGGCGATCCTGCTCCCGAGCTTCGCGACGCGCTGCTGCGCGCCACCGGGGAACGCTGGTTGATCGAACGCGCGGATGGAGAGGGGATGCTGTCCCTGCGCGAACAGGCCGAGGTGCTGCGCGAGGCGGAACTGGCCGATATGCGCCGCGCGCCATTGGTCGAAGCGGCCTTTGCGGCATTTCCCCAGGCTGAATTTGTCGAAGATGCCGCTGCAGGCGGTGACCAGAGCTGGAGCAAGCGCGCATGAAGTCAATGGAAGAGATGATCCAGGCCGCTCAGGCAGCAGCCGAAACCATCCAGAAACAGATGACCGAAGCACAATCCCGACTTGATGGCATGGAAGTGGAAGGGGTGGCAGGCGGCGGGCTGGTCAGGATCCGCTGCTCGGCCAAGGGCCGGATCATCGGCGTGACAATCGATGACAGCATGATGGCCGCGTCCGAAAAACCAATCCTGGAAGATCTGATCGCCGCCGCGTTTAATGATGCGCGGGCCAAGGCTGATGAAGTATCTGGTGCGGAAATGTCGCGCATCCAGCAGGGCATGGGCCTGCCGCCGGGGTTCAAGATGCCCAATCTGGGCTGAGCTTTATTCTGCCGATCAATCGAATTTCAAAATGCCCGGCGCAAGCTGCGCCCACCATTCACTTGTAGCGATCCACGGCGAGATCAAATGGATCGGAACCATCGCTACCACAACAATGACCGTGGCTGGGTGGATCCGGCCACGCTGGCGATAGTCATGAATGGCCAGCGGGATCAGCAACAAATCAGCGAGAATGTTGGGGCCAAAGTCGGTAAATGGTGACCAGGCGGGTAGCGGAATGAACCACCT
>JAYVKX010000066.1:0-2747 GCA_043768005.1 Novosphingobium sp.
GTCGGTGCGGACTGCTGCGGCCTGGGCAATTGCCTCGCAATATACCTCATTCGCGATCCAGTTCGCGACCAGCGTGGTACTGGCACGGTGGTATATCGACCCGGCAGACCTCGGGCTGTTTTCCATCGCCTTTGCCGCAGTATCGCTGGTGGCCTTCCTCCAGGATTTCGGAGTGACCCGCTATATCAATGGTGAGCGTGATCTGACGCCGGAGAAAATCCACACCGCCTTTACCCTCTCGGTCGGCTTTGCGTGGAGCGTGGCGCTGCTGTGTCTGCTCGCAGCCAAACCGATAGCCTGGTTTTATGGCGATCCCCGGTTGCTGCCGGTTACGCTGGTGGTTGCCGCGTCCTATCTGCTGGTCCCGCTGGCGATCGTTCCGCAGGCGATGTGCCAGCGCCAGCTGGATTATCGTTCCAACACGATGATCGAAGTTGGCTCGTCGATTGCCAATGCGGGCGTCGCGGTGGCGCTGGCCGTGCGCGGGCATGGCGCATTGGCGCTGGCCTGGGGGGCATTTGCCCAGCAGGCCGCCCGGCTGATGGTGAGCCAGTGGCGCGCGGGCGGGATGATGCCCTGGCCGCTGCGCCTGAAAGGGGCCACGCCGGTTCTGCAGATCGGTGGGACCAACAGCGTGTTGGCGGTCTGCGGCTCGATCATCGCACGCGCGCCGGAACTGGTGATCGGGCGGCTGATCGATAATGTCGCGGTCGGGCTGTTCGCGCGCGCATCGGGGCTGGCATTGCAATTGCGGCTGCTGGTGGCGGGTGCGGTGACCGGCGTATTCTATCCCGCCTTCCGCCAGGTGCGCGATCGGGGCGAGCCGCTGGGACCGCCTTATCTGCGGGTTGTTGCGGCCTATACCGGGATCACCTGGCCCGCGATGGCCGGAATTGCGGTGCTGGCTCAGCCGCTGGTCAATATCCTTTATGGGGCACGCTGGCTGGCCGCCGCGCCGCTGCTCGCCTGGGTCGCGCTGGCGCAGCTGTGTTATGTCGCGCTGCCGCTCAACGGGGATCTGCCGATCCTGCTGGGGCGGATGCGCGGGCTGATCCGCCGCATTATTGCCGCTACCGCCGTCTCGGTAGGGTTGCTTGCGCTGGCAGCCCCGTTTGGCCTGGTCTGGGTTGCCGTCTCGCGCTTTGCTCACGGCCTGTTCTGGGTGGCGCTATATGCCTCGTTCATGCGCGGGATGCTGGGCTTTGCCTGGGCCGATCTGCTGCGGATCTGGGGCAAGAGCCTGATTGCGACCTTGGCTGCGATCGCGCCGCTGCTGGCCAGCTACGCGCTGTGGCACGGCCCGGCAGAGGCCGGATTTGCCCAGGCCTTTGGCGGAGCGCTGGCGGGGGGCTTGTGCTGGCTGGCCGTGCTGCCCCTGATCGGCCACCCGCTGTTTGCAGAGATTACCGCGATGCTGGACGATCTGCGCGGTGCGATCCGCGCCAGACCAGCAGCAAACCCCCATCGATAAGTTTCATGGCGGAGCCTGCCGCCTTGGCGTATGATCGCGGCGGAGAGGATCACCCCGATGCCGTTCAATCCCCTGCTGGCAAAGCTGGTACCGCTGCTGGCCGCTGTTCCGATCCTGACCGGGCAAGACGGCGGACAGCAAGCCTCCACCGTCGATGTCGTCGCTATCAGGACCGACCGCTATGACCGGATGACCGTTCCGGTGCGGATCGGGGAAAGCGGCCCCTATGATTTCCTGATCGATACCGGCGCGCAGAATACCGTACTGAGCAAGTCACTGGCAGCGCGGCTCTCATTGGTCTCCACGGGCAAGGCCAAACTGGTCGGGGTGGCGGGAAGTGCGATCGTCGATACGGTGGATATTGACGAGATCGGGCTTGGCCGGCGCAGCTACTTCAGCCTGATCGCGCCCCTGCTGGATGCATCAAACATCGGTGCAGAGGGGATCATCGGGCTGGACAGTCTGCAAGGCCAACGGGTGATGCTCGATTTCAAACGCGGGCTGATCACGATTGATGATGCCAAGAACCTTGGCGGCAACCGCGGCTTTGAAATCGTCGTCAATGCCAAGCGCCGCTCTGGCCAGCTGATCATGGCCGATGCCGAGCTTGACGGGGTTCACACCGATGTGGTGATCGATACCGGCGCGGAAACTTCGATCGGCAATCTGGCCTTGCAACGCGCATTGTCGCGGCGGCATAATCGCGGCAAAACCATCCTGCAAAGCGTAACCGGGCAGGAAATCGAGGCCAGCCTTGGTTTTGGCGGCAAGCTGATCATCCAGGACATGAACCTCAACAATCTGCTGATCGCCTATGTCGATGCCCCGGCCTTTGCCGCGCTCGGGCTGGACAAGCGTCCGGCGATCCTGCTGGGAATGCGCGATCTGCGCTCGTTTGACCGCGTGGCGATTGATTTTGCCAGCCGCAAAGTGCTGTTCGACCTGCCGCGCGGCGCTTTTTAGCTTCCCCTTCGGTTTAGCTTGCTCTTCCGTTTAGCTTCCTGTTCCGTTTTTTGGGCCTCACGCCTACATAGCCAAGCATGAGCCCGTCCAACCCGCAGCCCCTGCCCGGTGCCCGCCATGATGGCTGGGGCACGCTGCGGCGGTTCTTGCCCTATCTATGGCCCAGCGATCGCCCGGCGCTACGCCGCAATATCGTTTTCGCGATCCTGCTGGTGCTGGCCGCCAAGACAATCACCCTGGCTTTGCCGTTCGCCTATAAGCGTGCCATCGATACGATGGGCCAAGGCGGCAGCACTGCGGCCTTCCAGATCGC
>JAYVKX010000067.1:0-4639 GCA_043768005.1 Novosphingobium sp.
TAGAATTGGCCGCAGGGGCTGCCGTCTTCTCACCCGAACAGGCCGCCAGCACCGCCAACGGCAGGAACAGAATGGCGCGCATCGGGATTTTCCTCTCGCATCGGGTGTGCCGCTGGGGCTAAGCGTCATCGCGATGACTGACAAGCACGCATTGATCCAGCCCGATCGCGGCCAGGCCGCCATTCCGATCCACCTGATCGACAAGCGCGGGCTGGAAGCCTTTGTGAAATCCCTGTCCGGGCCGCAGCGCGCTGCACTGGCCGCACAAAAGTTTGAAGCAGACGGCTATGCCCATGCGATCATCCCCGATGGTGAAGCCTGGTTCGTCGTCTCAGGCGTCGCCAACACTGAAAGCCTGTCGAGCTGGTGTATGGCCAAGCTGGCCGAGGTTTTGCCCGCCGGAACCTATCGCCGCGTAGGCGGCGAGCCGGGTCCGGCGTTGTTCGGCTGGGTGACCGGACAATACCGGTTTGACCGCTATCGCAAAGAACCCGTCAGCGCGGGCCCGCGCATTCTGCTGTCCCATGAGGTAAAGGCGATTGACCCGGTGATGGCCGAGGCGGCGGCGACCGCTCTGGTCCGCGATCTGGTCAACACGCCAGCCGAAGATATGGGTCCAGTGCAGCTTGAAGCGCAGGCCGCCGCGCTCGCCAAGGCCTATAAGGCAGAGCTCAAGATCACCAGCGGTGATGCGCTGGAGCGTGAGTTTCCGATGGTCCATGCGGTTGGCCGGGCGGCGGCGCGCAGCCACGCGCCGCGGATGATCGAGCTGACTTGGGGCGATCCCAACCACCCCAGACTCGCCATCGTCGGCAAGGGAGTCTGCTTTGATTCGGGCGGGCTCGATATCAAATCTTCATCGGGCATGTTGCTGATGAAAAAGGACATGGGCGGCGCGGCCCATGCGCTGGCTCTGGCCAGACTGGTCATGCAGCACCATTTGAAAGTGCGGCTCCATCTGCTGGTGCCAGCAGCGGAGAACGCCATCGCGGGCAATGCTTTCCGCCCCGGCGATGTGCTGCGCAGCCGCGCCGGGATCAGCGTGGAGATCGGTAATACCGATGCCGAAGGCAGGTTGGTGCTGGGCGATGCCTTGACCCGCGCGGGTGAGGAAGCGCCAGAACTGATTATCGACTTTGCCACGCTGACCGGTGCCGCGCGCGTCGCGCTGGGGCCAGACCTGCCCGCTTTGATGACCCGGCGTGATGAAACCGCCGAGGCGCTGCTCAAGGCCGGGCTGGCGGCAGACGATCCGTGCTGGCGCCTGCCGCTGTTTGAGGGATACCGTGAATATCTGAAGTCTGACATTGCCGACATCAATAACAGCAGCGCCAATGGCTATGCCGGAGCCTCAGTCGCAGGGCTGTTCCTTGATCGCTTCGTCCCCGAAGGGATCGACTGGGCCCATTTCGATACTTTCGCCTGGCGTCCTGCAGCAAAGCCCGGGCGACCCAAGGGCGGCGATGCGCTGGGGCTGAGGGCAAGCTGGCACATGCTGTGCGAGCGCTACTTTTGAACGAGTATACCGCCATGGCTGACGATAGCGCGCCTTACCACGCGCATATCTATTTTTCGGACGCGCAGCGCCCTGCCGCTGTGGCGCTTCGCGATGCGCTGAATGCGCAAAGCGGGGCTAGCGGGCCAATCCTGTTCGTCGGACAAATGACCGAGGGCAAGGCCGGTCCGCATCCCATCCCGCAATATGAAGTCCATTTCCTGGAGCGCGCGCTGGCTGAAATCTCGGCAATATTGGAAGCATCAGGGCTTCGCGTGCTGGTCCATCCGCTGACCGACGATGATCTGGCCGATCACACCTCGCTGGGGACATGGATCGGCGATCCGGTAACGCTTGACCTCACGACACTCGACCCACCGGGGCACAATCAGGGCATTCCCCGGTTCGGCAAGTCCGACTTTTGAAAGCTGCACCCGGCCTCGAATGGTCGCAAACCGGATCGTGCAGCCTCGGCACAGCGCGGCGATGAGTGCCAGCGACAACTTGCGGGACGATCGCAGCGCGGCTAGTCGCCCGATATTCCTATTTGAGGGGCCGAGTGACTTGACCGCCGTTTCCATTCCAGCCGATCAGCTGATGCTGTCCTGCCCAAGCGAGAAGCTTGACGCTGCGCATTGGCCGGTGCGCGGGGATCTGGCGCATATCCGCCTGGCGGGGCGCTGCTTCGTGCCGCATTATGCCGTGCCGATGGCGCATGCAGTTATTGCTGGCGGAGCAGCCCTGCGCATGGCTGGCAGCGCTGATGCCGAAGTGATGGACCAGCTGGCGGGGGCCACGCAGTTCAACGTATTGGATATGGCAGGTGGCTGGGCCTGGGGCCAGGTCGGTGAGGCTGGGCTGGTCGGCTATGTCCTACTCGATCTGCTGAACGCCCAATGACCCACACCATCTTCATCGACGGCGCGGCAGGAACCACCGGGCTTGAAATCGCCGACCGGTTGGCGGGACGTGCCGAGTTCACCCTGCTGACGCTCAGCGACGAACGCCGCAAGGAGGATGCCGCACGGCGTGATGCCTTGAACGCCGCCGATTTCGTCATTCTGTGTCTGCCCGATGATGCCGCCATCGCCGCCGTGGCGATGATCGAAAACCCCGCCACACGGGTAATCGACGCCTCCAGCGCGCACCGGGTTGCGCCGGGCTGGACTTACGGTTTTCCCGAAGTGATCGGCCGTGATGTGGTGGCGGCGGCAAAACGGCTGAGCAATCCGGGCTGCTATCCAACCGGCTTCATCGCGCTGCTTGCCCCGCTGATCCGCGCCGGATTGCTGCCTACCGCCTGGCCTTACAGCTGTAATGCGGTGTCGGGCTATTCGGGCGGTGGCAAGGCGTTGATCCAGCGGTTTGAGGAGGAGGGCGACATTGCTTTCCGCAGCTATGGGCTGGGCTTGGGCCACAAACATGTTCCCGAAATGCAGGCCTATGCCAGCCTTGCCATCGCGCCGGTGTTTGCGCCCGCCGTGGTTCCGGGCCATCGCGGCATGATCGTGGAAATTCCTGTGCCGCTGGCCATAATTCCCGGCGCGCCCAGCGCTGCCATCCTGCGCGAATGCCTGACCGCATTTTATGCCGGCAGCCCTCTGATTAGCGTTCACACCGATCAGCCGGACGAATTGCTGCTGCGCCGCGCCCAGCGTCCGAGCGACCGGATGGAGCTTTATGTCTTTGCCTCTGCCGATGGCAGCCAGGCGCGGCTGGTGGCGGTGCTGGATAATCTTGGCAAAGGAGCCAGCGGGGCGGCGGTGCAGAGCCTCAATTTGATGGCTGGACTGCCTGAAGTGGCCGGACTACAATTGTGATGCCTAAAATTTAGGCGTCACTGCCGAAAAATCAGGCAAGTGCTTGGCTGTGCTTACGAACAATTCTTAGCCACTGGCGTAAGCGCTCATTCCAAATCTTGCGATTCCGCCCTTTTCGCAACTCGCAGCTTCGCCTAGGGCTGTCTAATTGTCTCTGGCACGATTCTTGATAGTGCGTGGTCATTGGCATTGGATTTTCCGGGCCGCCCCTAGTGAAGACTGGGGCGGTGCCGGTTTCATGCGCAGGGGTTAGACACGTGAAAAAGATCGAAGCGATCATCAAGCCCTTCAAGCTCGACGAGGTGAAGGAAGCCCTGCACGAAGTGGGTGTTTCCGGCATCACCGTAACCGAGGCCAAGGGCTTTGGACGGCAAAAAGGCCATACCGAGCTTTATCGCGGGGCCGAATATGTCGTCGATTTCCTGCCCAAAGTGAAGCTTGAAGTCGTGGTGCCCGATGCCCTTGCCGAACGCGTGGTCGAGGCGATTGCCGCTGCCGCGCAAACCGGCCGGATCGGCGACGGCAAGATCTTCGTTACTGCAATCGAAAGCGCGCTGCGCATCCGCACTGGTGAACGCGACGACGACGCGATCTGACGAGACGGCCCTATCTGACAATTCGCCCCACCCGCAAAACGGGCGGGGCCTCACGGAGAATATTTGTAATGGCCAAGGCAAGGGACATCCTCAAGCGCATCAAGGATGAGGAAATCGAGTGGGTGGATCTGCGTTTCACCGATCCCAAGGGCAAGTGGCAGCACCTCACCATGGTCGCCTCGGT
Organism: Novosphingobium sp.; assembly: GCA_043768005.1. Taxonomy (GTDB): domain Bacteria; phylum Pseudomonadota; class Alphaproteobacteria; order Sphingomonadales; family Sphingomonadaceae; genus Novosphingobium. Next base: position 4,096 of record JAYVKX010000067.1, read on the forward strand.
CCTGGGTGAAGACGAACTGGAAGACGGCTTGATGTTCGACGGTTCGTCGATCGAAGGCTGGAAGGCGATCAACGAAAGTGACATGATCCTCAAGCCCGATCTGGATGCGATTTATATCGATCCGTTCAGCGCGACGCCGATGATGATCATCTGCTGCGACATCGTCGAGCCATCGACGGGTGACCTATACAGCCGCGATCCCCGCTCGACCGCCAAGCGCGCCGAAGCCTTCGTCAAGTCGGCCGGCGTAGGCGATACCGTCTATGTTGGCCCGGAAGCCGAATTCTTCCTGTTTGACGACGTGAAGTATTACGACGGCTATGACGGCAACGGCTTCCGCATCGATGACATCGAGCTGCCAACCAACACCGGCAAGGACTACGAAGGCGGCAACCTTGGCCACCGTCCGGGCGTCAAGGGCGGCTACTTCCCCGTCGCGCCGATCGATAGCTGCGTCGACATTCGCGGTGAAATGGTCGCCACAATGCTTGAAATGGGCCTGCCCTGCGACAAGCATCACCACGAAGTCGCCCCCGCCCAGCAC
>JAYVKX010000068.1:0-4143 GCA_043768005.1 Novosphingobium sp.
GCCATGCCATGCTCCACGCGCTCTATCAGCAGAGCCTGAAGTATGCGGCGGATTTCTTCATCGAATATTTCGCGATCGATCTGATCATGGATGGCGGAGCATGCGTTGGCGTGATCGCGCTGTGCATGGATGATGGCTCGATCCACCGCTTCCGCGCCAAAGCGGTGGTGCTGGCAACCGGCGGTTATGGCCGCAGCTATTACACCGCCACATCGGCCCACACCTGCACCGGCGACGGCGGCGGAATGGTGCTGCGCGCTGGCCTGCCGCTGCAGGACATGGAATTCGTCCAGTTCCACCCGACCGGGATTTACGGCGCGGGCGTGCTGATCACCGAGGGCGCACGCGGCGAAGGCGGTTATCTCACCAACTCCGAGGGCGAGCGGTTCATGGAGCGCTATGCGCCATCGGCCAAGGATCTGGCATCTCGCGATGTCGTTTCCCGCTCAATGGCGCTGGAAATCCGTGAAGGGCGCGGCGTCGGTCCGAACAAGGACCATATCTGGCTCCACCTCGATCATATCGATCCCAAGGTGCTGGCCGAACGCCTGCCCGGGATCACCGAAAGCGGCAAGATCTTCGCCGGGGTCGATCTCACCCGCCAGCCGCTGCCGGTCTGCCCGACGGTGCATTACAACATGGGCGGCGTGCCCACCAACTACCACGGCGAAGTGATGACCATCGGCGCGGACGGCAATCCCGAAACCGCCGTCCCCGGCCTGTTCGCGGTGGGCGAGGCGGCCTGCGTTTCGGTCCACGGTGCCAACCGGCTTGGCTCCAACTCGCTGATTGATCTGGTTGTGTTCGGCCGCGCGGCGGGCCACCGGCTCAAGGAACTGATCACCCCGGGCACCGCGCATGCTGCACTTCCCAAGGACAGCGCCGATCTGGCGCTGACCCGGCTCGATCATTTCCGCAATGCCAATGGCGGTTCGCCCACAGCTGAAGTGCGCGCCGAAATGCAGCGCAACATGCAAACCCATTGCGCGGTGTTCCGCAATGACGAGCTGATGGCAGAGGGCAAGACGCAGATGGCCAAAACCTATGCGCGGATGCAGGATATTCATGTAACCGATCGCTCGATGATCTGGAATTCTGATCTGGTCGAAACGCTGGAGCTGGACAACCTCATCAGCCAGGCCAGCGTCACCATCCACAGCGCCCACAACCGCAAGGAAAGCCGCGGTGCCCACGCGCATGAGGATTTCCCAGCCCGTGATGACAAGCAGTGGATGAAACACACCGCCGCGTGGTTCGAAGGCTGGGGCGGCAAGGGCGGCGATGTGAAGATCGATTACCGCCCGGTGCATGAATATACGCTCACCGATGATGTGGAGTATATCAAGCCGAAGAAGCGGGTTTATTGAGGCTACACAGATGACTCCAAGCGTCTTGGCTGTTCTCGGGCTAATTATGACAGCGGTAGGAGCTGCCGCTTCGGCTAAGGGCGTGCTTATAACCAATAGGACGGCTGATGAGTTGAGTGGGACATACTGGGACCAGAATCTGAAATTGCGTGATAGCCTAATCAAGCAGTCTCGTTGGGCAGCCATTGGTTTGGGCCTGATTGCCTTGGGCACGTTGATTCAGATTGTTGCGATTTTGCTTGTGATGAATTTCTGAGTTGCATTTATTTATACGAGTAGCGACGAACAGCCCTGATCGTCGATTACGGTGCGATTACGGTGACACGTTACTTTGCCTCTATTTGATGGCACACCGCGCTGCATGAATCAATCGCGACCTTCGACCAGCTGCGCTGTCGGACGGTGACACGCAATAGCGCGTCACCGGCGCAACCCCTTAGAATTACGGTGGCATGCACTCAATCCCCGCCTCACCGCAGCCGAGTTGCCGTGACAGTCCACTAAATTCAACCCCCTCCTCTTCAGGGGTGAGGTTTCTCCGCTGGGTCAAACATCCTTCGGAAAATAGCCAAATATTGGTAACGCGGTCAATCAGCGCCAGCGCAGCCGATCTTCGGTCAGCCTGTCCACGCTGGTCACGCCCATCAGCTTCATGCCGCGTTCGATCTCGTCCTTGAGGATGGCGATGGCGCGTTCGACACCGGCTTGTCCGGCGGCGGCGAGTGCATAGAGATAGAGCCGCCCGCCCGAGGCCGCAGTGGCTCCGGCGCAGAGCGATTTCAGCACATGGGTGCCGCGCCGGACGCCGCCGTCGCAGATGATCTCGATCTCGCCGCCGACCGCGTCCACAATCTCGCGCAGCTGATCGAACGGCGCGCGGCTGCCGTCGAGCTGGCGGCCACCGTGATTGGAAATCATGATCGCATCGGCGCCAATCTCGACCGCGCGCCGCGCATCGGCAGAACTCATGATGCCCTTCAAGCAGAAGCTGCCGCCCCAATCATTGCGGATCTGTTCGGCCAGTTTCCAATCCATCGATTGATCGAGCATGGTGTTGAAATAATTGGCAATCGACACTGCCTCGCCGGTGCCTTGCAGAACATGGGTATCAAGATTGGGCAAAGCGAACTTCTCACGGAAGATATAATCCAGCGCCCAGCGCGGCTTCAGCGCATAGGACAGCGCCGACGCGGGCGTGAATCTGGGGGGTGAGGTGAAACCGCTGCGGGCGCAGCGTTCACGCTTGCCCGAAACGATGGTGTCCACCGTCAGCGCGATCGCATCAAACTTCGCCGCCTGGCAGCGCTCGATCATCGAGCGGTTGAGGCCCTTGTCCTTGTGGACATACAGCTGGAACAACTTGGGGCCAGCGGTCAGCGCGCCGATTTCCTCGATACTGACGGTGGCGAGGCTGGAAATACCGAACCACAGCCCGAACTTCTCTGCTGCGAGGGCGACCGCACGTTCGCCCTGCCAGTGGAACACGCGCTGCAAGGCGGTGGGGGACAGCATCAGCGGCAGCGCAGTTTTGCGGCCCATCAGCGTGATCGACGTATCGATTTCGGCCACGCCGGCCAGCACATCTGGCACCAGATCGGCCTGCGCAAAGGCGGCGGTGTTGCGCGCCTTGGTCAGCTCGTCATCGGCCCCGCCATCGATATAGTCGAACACCGGCCAGGGCAGCCGCTGTTTGGCGAGGCTGCGGAAATCATCGATGTTGTGGCAATCGGCCAGGCGCATCGATTAGCGCCGCATTTCCGCGAAAGTATCGCAGGCGTCTTCATTACCGGTTTCCATCCCCTTGCGCAGCCACTGCATCCGCTGCTGGCTGCTGCCGTGGGTGAACGATGCCTCCACCGGGCGGCGGCCAGCGGCCTTCATTAGCGTATCATCGCCGATCTGGTGCGCGGCGTTCAGGCCTTCTTCCATATCGCCTGGTTCGATCCGGTCGCGGTTTTTGCTGGCCCAGACCCCGGCATAGCAATCGGCCTGCAGCTCCATCCGCACCTGCAGATTATTGGCGCGGCTGGGGTTTTGCGATTGCGCGCTGCGGATCTGATCCGACATTCCGGTAAGCGTCTGAATATGGTGGCCATATTCATGCGCGATCACATAGGCGCGGGCAAAATCGCCGCCAGCGCCCATGCTCCGCTCCATTTCCTTGTAGAAATCGGTGTCGATGTAGATGCCTTGATCACTCGGGCAATAGAACGGCCCCATTGCGCTTTGCGCGGCACCGCAGCCGGAATTCCCGGCCTGCGAATAAAACACCAGCTTGGGCGGGGTGAATTTGACATTCGAGGCCGCAAACACCGGCTCCCAGGTTTTGTTGAGTGAGGACAGCGCGTTGCAGCTTTCCTTGCTGAGCGGATCGATGGTGCAGCTTTCCCCGGCGCTGGTGCCGCCCTGGGCCTGGACCGGGCCCTGATCCTGTACCTGCTGCAATCCGCCGAGCATCTGGCTAGGATCGACCCCGAACACCACCGCCGCGATCAGCGCGATTACCAGCGTGCCGCAGCCGATCTTGCCGCCGGCCATTCCGAGCGAGCGACCGCCGCCGCGCTGATCTTCGACGTTGATGGCATTGGGATCGAAATCATCGAGACGCATGGCCCTGAAACTCCAAGATACTGGACAGACGTGCTGCCCGCAGCGATTGCAGACATTGCATAGCCATCAAGCCACTGGAGTCGAGAATGTTTCTGCACGGAAAGCGCGCATTGGTAACGGGATCGACCTCTGGGATTGGCCTGGCCATTGCCCGGGCGCTGGCCGC
>JAYVKX010000069.1:0-7506 GCA_043768005.1 Novosphingobium sp.
GGAGGCCGAGCAAAGGTACGGCGGCCGCGAACATTCGCCCAACATCATCCGCCGCTATGAAGAGCCGCTGGGGATCAAGGTGCTGGGTACGGGGTTCCCTGCGCAGATGACCGATGACGAGCCCGAAGCGCGGGGGTACGAGGTGGTGCCAAAACGCTGATCCTCAGCCAGCAGCGTTGTCCACATGGGCTGCCATCCAGTCCATGAAGGTGCGGATCCGCAGGTTTTCCTTCATGTCCTTGCGGCAGATCAGCCCCCAGGCCCCGGGGCAAATCTCGACATATGACGATGCCAGAACCAGCCGCCCCGCGGCCAGATCCTGATCCACGAACGGCCCGTTTACCAGCGCGATACCCTCGCCGTTCAGCGCCATTTCCAGCGCGACGGCCAGCGTATCGACCATCAGATAGGGCACGGTCGGTTCAAAAATAACCCCGGCCGAAGTAAACCAGCTCTCCCAGTTCTGCACTTCGGTATAGATCGCCACCAGCGGCTGGTGCATCAGATCAGCCGGCGCTGGATCAGCCCCGATCCGGCCCAGCAGCTCGGGGCTGCAGACCGGAAACAGCGCATAATCGAACAGCGGCACCCAATGGAACTTGGCGGGATCAGGGGCCTCCTCGCAATAGACCAGCCCGACATCGGCATGAACCTCATCAAACTCCCATTCGACCGCGCAGGTGCTGAGAGTCAGCTTGATTTCGGGATGATGCTGCAGAAACTGCGGTACCCGCCGGGCCAGCCAGCGGATCGAGGCGGTGACATAGGTTTGCACCCTGAGCGGCTTGTCCAGCGCGTGGCGATGCACCGCCTCCACCCCTTCCAGCAGCGATTCAAACGCTGAACGGACGAATGGATAAAGCACCCGGCCTTCCTCGGTCGAAACGATGTGGCGGCCTTCCTGCGCAAACAGGGTCACCCCCAACGCCTCTTCGATCAGCTGCACCTGATGGCTGATCGCAGGATGGGTGAGGCACAGCTCTGCGGCAGCATCGCGGATGCTCTGGTGGCGGGTTGCCGCCTCAAACCCCTTGAGCGCTTTTAGCGGCGGCAACCGCTTGAGTTCGAACTTGCTGTGCATCGCCCTGCCCCGATTGTTTCGCTGAGTTTCGGTTGTCTTGCTGCGATCCAGTCTAGCAGCATCGGGCCGATCCGGTAAATTATTCTGACGTGTTAGCCCCGGCATCGGCAATCACCATCGCCGCGCCTTTTTCCGCAACCATCACCGTTGGGGCATTGGTATTGCCAGAGGTGATCGTCGGGAAAATCGAGGCATCGATCACCCGCAGCCCCTGCAGCCCATGAACCCTGAGCCGCGCATCGACGACGCTGATCGCTGCATCACTGCCCATCATGCAGGTCGAGGTCGGATGATAGACGGTGTCGGCGCGGCTGCGGAAATCTTCAAACAGCGCCTCATCCCCGTGCAGCTGGCTCCCCGGCACCAGCTCCTGGGTAATAATCCCGGCCAGCGGCTGCGCGGCGGCGATCTGGCGGAGCAGGCGGATGCCCGCGCGCGCTTCGGCCAGATCATGCTCAGTCGCCAGATAGTTCGGCTGGATAGAGGGATACTGGAGCGGATCGGGCGAGGTAATCTGGATCTCGCCCCGGCTGGTCGGGCGGCAGGCGTTGAACGACAGCAAAAAAGCCGAAAACGGATCAGGGTTAAGCAGCCGCCGTTCCGACAAGGGGGTCTGGGTATAGCTGACCGGGCTGAAATAGAGCTGCAGGTTGGGCCGTGGCTGTTCCGGCCCGCTGCGGATGAACCCGCCGGCCTGGTTGACGCTCATCGACAAAGGCCCGCCGCGATTGAACAGATAATGCAACCCCGCCCTGAGCTTGCCCATAAGCGGCGCCAGCTCGTCATTAAGCGTGGGAACGCGGCTGCCGTAGAAATAGCTGACCGCCAGATGATCCTGCAGATTGCGTCCCACTGCCGGGGCATGGACCAGCGGCGCGATCCCTAGTTGCCGCAGTTTCTGCGCGTCACCAATCCCCGAAAGCTGGAGCAGCTGGGGTGAATTGATGGCACCGCCGGCCAGGATCACCTCGCGCCGGGCGCGGGCTTGCATGGTCTGGCCGCCGCGCCGGTATTCCACTCCGCTCGCGCGGGTGCCGGTACACAGAATGCGCGTGGCATGGGCTTTGGTCCGCAGCTCAACCCCGCCCCGCCGCATGGCCGGGCGCAGATATTCATTCGCGGTCGACGATCGGCGGCCGCCGCGGGTGTTGATCTGGAAGATGCCCACGCCTTCGCTGTCCGCCCCGTTGAAATCGGGCGTGAACGGCATTCCAAGCGATTGCGCTGCTGCGATAAAACTCTGGCTGAGCGGATGGGCCCGCGCGCTGATCTCGGTCACATGCTGCGGGCCGCCCACGCCATGCCAGGCGCTGGCCCCAAGATCGTGATCTTCCGCCTTGATGAAGTACGGCAGCACATCGTTCCAGCTCCAGCCAGAATTGCCCAGTGCCTGCCAATCATCAAAATCATGCGGCTGGCCGCGCACATGGACCATCGCATTGATCGAGCCCGAGCCGCCGATCACCTTGCCGCGCGGCCAATAGCTGCTGCGCCCGCCCAGCGCCGGAATCGGCTGGGTATCATACATCCAGTTGATCCGGGGATCGAAGAAGGTGCGGCCATATCCGATCGGCAGCTGGATCCACACTATGCGATCAGACCCGCCCGCCTCAAGCAGCAGCACGCTGGTCCGCCCATCGGCCGCGAGCCGGTTGGCCAGCACGCAGCCGGCGGTGCCCGCGCCGACGATCACATAGTCAAATTCATCCATCTCAGCGGACCGGATGCTGGGTCATCTCAAGATGAAGCATCGTTCCGGTATAAGGATTGGCCAGCGCGACTGCTTCATTGAGTTCCACCCCCAGTCCCGGCGCAGTGGGCGGGATCACATGGCCATCCTCGAACGGGATCGGGCTGTTGAGGATTTCGGAATGAAACCCGCCCCAGGTTTCGATGCTTTCAAGGATCAGGAAATTGGGTGAGCAGGTGGCGAGCTGGATATTGGCCGCGCCGACAATCGGCCCGCAATAGAGGTGCGGCGCGATCTGGACGTGGTGAACCTCGGCCATCCCGGCGATCTTCTTGGCCTCGAGCAGCCCACCCACCCGGCCCAGATTCATCTGGAAGATTGCCGCGCTGCCAGCGGCCAGTAGCCGGGCAAAATCATATTTGGTCGCGAGCCGTTCGCCGGTGGCGATGGGAATGCTGGTGGCCCGGGCGACCTTGGCCATTTCTTCGGGCGCATCAGGGGGCACCGGCTCTTCCAGCCACAGCGGATCATAGGGTTCCAGCCGCTTGGCCAGCCGGATCGCGCCCGCAGCGGTCATCTGGCCGTGGGTGCCAAACAGCAAATCGGCGCGGGTGCCGACCGCTTCGCGCAAGCTGCGCGCAAACCGCTCGGACAGCTCCAGCGCTTCCAGCGACAATTGCCGCCCGTCAAATGCAGAATAAGGCCCCGCCGGATCAAACTTCAGCGCGGTAAAGCCCTGCGCCAGATATTCGCCCGCGCGTTCCGCGGCGAGGTCTGGATCGTGATAAACGTCGTGCCGGTCACCGGGGCGTGGATAGATATAGGTATAGGCGCGGAGCCGTTCATGCACCTGCCCGCCCAGCAGCTTGTACACCGGCTGGCCCGCCGCCTTGCCGATGATATCCCAGCAGGCCATTTCCAGCGCGCTGAGCACGCCCATCACCGTAAGATCGGGATGCTGGGTAAAGCCGCTGGAATAAACCCGCCGCCACAGCGCCTCGATATCATGCGGATCGGTACCTTCGGCGTAACGGGCGAACACATCCTCGATCATTTTTGCCACCAGATGCGGCTCAAACGGGACGCAATAGGCCTCGCCCACGCCATCGATCCCGCAGGCGGTGGTCAGCTTGACGAAGACGAAATAGCGCCCGCCAAAATGCGGCGGCGGGTTGCCGACCACGAAGGTCTGGATGCCGGTCAGCTTCATGCCGGGTAGAACCCGTTGACCACCTTGATCTCAAGGAAATCATGCAAACCGAACTCGCCCCATTCGCGGCCATTGCCCGATTGCTTGTAGCCGCCAAAGGGTGAGCCATAATCTTGCCCCGCGCCATTGATATGAACGCTGCCCGCACGGATTTGCCCGGCCACACGGTGCGCCCGGGCAAGATCGCCACTTTCGACATAGCCAGCCAGGCCATAAGGCGTATCATTGGCGATCCCGATCGCCGCCGCCTCATCCGCAAAGGGGATCATCACCAGCACCGGGCCGAACACCTCTTCGCGCGCGATAGTCATCTGATTGTTCACCCCGGCAAAGATCGTTGGCTTGACATAATAGCCGCGCGAAAAGCCGGTCGCCCGCCCCGTCCCGCCGGCCACCAGCACCGCACCTTCATCGATCCCGATCTGGATCAGCGCCTGGATCTTGTCATATTGGACCTTGCTGACCACCGGGCCCAGATGCGGCCCCTTGTCCAGCGGATCGCCCAGCGTGATCCCTGCGGCAATTTTGGCGGCAATCGCCACCGCCTGGTCATAGGCCGAAGCCTCGATCAGCATCCGGGTCGGCGCGTTGCAGGACTGGCCGGTATTGGCGAAGCAATGCAGCACGCCGCGCTCCACCGCAGCTTCAAGGTCCGCATCGGCAAACACGATATTGGCCGATTTTCCGCCCAGTTCCTGCGACACGCGCTTGACCGTATCGGCGGCTGATTTTGCCACCTGAATGCCCGCCCGGGTCGATCCGGTGAAAGATACCATATCAACCTGGGGGTGGCTGGTCAGCGCATCGCCGATCGCCGCACCCGTGCCGTGGAGCATGTTGAACACGCCCGCCGGAAACCCAGCCTCATCGACGAATTCGGCAAACAATTGCGCCGAAAGCGGGGCGATCTCGCTGGGTTTCAGCACCATGGTACAGCCCGTCACCAGCGCCGGGCCGATCTTGGCCGCCAGCTGGTTGATCGGCCAGTTCCACGGCGTGATCAGCACGCAGACACCGATCGGTTCGTGGACCAGCCGGCCATTGGTGCCGATCTTGCGCTCCCACTCCAAGGCGCGCGCGGCCTTGATCGTTTCCTTCAGATGACCGGGGCCGCATTCAGCCTGGGCATCGAAGGAAAGGTCATAGGGCGCGCCCATCTCGGTCGAGATCGCCCGGACCATTTCATCGTAGCGCCGTTCGAATATTGCGATCAGCTGTTCGACCAGCGCGATCCGTTCGTCCAAGCTCAACGCCGAATAGGCGGGAAAGGCCGCGCGGGCAGCGGCGACGCCTGCATCGACATCATCCGGCCCGCACAGCGCGACCAGCGCGGCGCGCTGTTCAGTCGCCGGATTGATCGCCTCAAAACTCTGCGCCGATGTCAGCGGCAGTGCCCATTTGCCATTGATATAAGACTTCAGCGCCACCTCAGACATAACCCACCGCCCGCTGTTGATCTTCGACAATATATTTTTCGGCGCGCCAGTAATGATAGGCTGCCCAAAAGCCAGTGGGTGCCAGCACCAACAGCGCCAGCCGCAGCGAGGCCGCATCTGCCCCGTTTGGTCCGGCGAAATAATCGCTCAGCCAGCCCACCCCCTGCGGCGCGACGATCAGGTTGAAGACATTGGCAATCAGCAAGGACACCGCCACGAACATCGCCCGCATCTTGGGCGGCGACAAGTTCTGGACCAGCGAAAAAGCCGGGCCGATATAGAAATAGATCGCCGGGATGAAAATCCACCACATCACTGTCGCCAGCTGCAGCGAGTGTGTCCAATAGGCGATGATAGAAGGGATCGTGGCCAGCCCCGTCACCACCGCCAGCAGCCGCACGATCTTGCGCGGATCGGTATAGGCCGGCTGGGCCACAACCCAGGCGGTCAGCAGCGAGGCACCAATACCCATCACCAGATGGATCGGACCGACCACCGCCCCGGCCTCGCCCACATCGAGGCCATAGGTGCGCTGGATGAATGTCGGGGTGAACCACATCAGCCCCCAGCCCCACAGCGCGGACAGGCCGCTGCCCATCATCCCGTGCACCGCCGCCTTCTGGGTCCACAGGAACCGCATGGTTTCCTTAAACGAGGGCGCATCACTCTCGCTTACCGCATCAAGCTGCCCGCGCACCGGCTCTTTGATGGTGAAGAAGATCACCAGCGCCAGAATGACGCCGGGAATACCCAGCACGAAAAACGCCGAGCGCCAGCCATAGTCTGCCGCCACCGCGCCAGCCATATCGGCGCCCAGCCAGGCCCCGATTGGCGCGCCCAGCGCAAACACTGTCATCGCCATGGCCCGGCGATCGGCGGGGAAATAATCGCCGACGATCGAATTGCACGATGGCGTCCCGCCGGCCTCGCCGATGCCCACCCCGATCCGGGCCAGCAGCAACTGGATATAGCCTTGCGAGAGCCCGCACAGCGCGGTCATCGCTGACCAGACCGTCATCGAGATCGCCAGCAGATTGCGCCGGTTATGGCGATCCGCAATCCACGACAGCGGCAGGCCCATGGTGACATAGAACAGCGCCAGCGAAACCCCGGTCAGGAACGCCACCCCGCCATCGCTAAGTCCCAGTTCAAGCCGGATCGGCTCCAGCACCGTCGACATTACATAACGATCCGCGATGTTGATCGTATAGGCCAGCATCATGATGAACAGCACGTACCAGCGCTGCCCCAGGGTCGATTTGCTGTCCGCGCTGATCGCTGCTGAACTCGCCATCATCATTTCCTTCATGTCGCGGCCAGCTGTGGCCCCAGGATGTCGCACAACGGTTCAAGCCAGGGGCTGAAATTTTCCCATTGATCGACGCCGCTGGTGAATATCGGTTGCCGGACCTGCTCCGAGCTGGCGGTGCGCACCGCGCGTTCGGTTTCGTGAAAATTGACGCAGGCCTCCTCAAACGGCAGCCCGCAGAAATCCAGCAACCGGCGGACCTGCGCTTCAAGATCGGCCACCACTGCTTCATAGCTGACCTGCAGCACCTTGCCCGGCAGCACCTTGTCCCAATGGTCCATCAAGGCGACATAATCGGTGTAATAATGCCCGATTTCCTCAAGCCCATAGGTAAACTCCTGCCCTTCGGCGAACAGCTGCTTGAACCCGCTGAAGCAGCAGCCCATCGCGCCGCGCCGGGCATCGATGATCTTCGCATTTGGCAGGATCAGGTGGATCAAGCCAATATGGCGGAAATTGTTCGGCATCTTGTCGATGAAAAAAGGCGTGCCCTGCTTGCGGTGGATCGCGGTGTCGCGGATATAGGCCTCGCCAAATTGGGTCAGCTCCGCAGGCGTCAGCTCGCCCAGATTGGCCGGATAACGCGCCTCTTCATCCACCCGCCGCCGCCCGTCGAGCTTATGCGCCAGCGCGAGGATATTGGGCAGCTCCATCGTCCCTTCCACCTGACTATGCGAGGCAAGGATCTGTTCGAGCAAGGTCGATCCGGCGCGCGGCAGGCCCAGGATGAAGATCGGATCGGGCGCGGGGCTGCCTGATCCGGCAAGGCCCGCAAACAGC
>JAYVKX010000070.1:0-4916 GCA_043768005.1 Novosphingobium sp.
TTCACCCTGAACCAGCGAGGTGCAGGTCACATCGCCTTCGATCCGGCCATCGATATGCAGATCGGCCACGGCGTGAACATCGCCGGTGATTTTGATGTCGCCACCGAATACCGAAAAGGTTGAGCTGGCCACGCGGCTAACCGCCGATGGGCGCGGCGCTGCCGCTGGCTTGTTCGAGAACATGGGAGGCAGTCTCCAGAAATGGACGCGGGTTGACCGGGCGATCGTTGATCCGGACTTCGAAATGGAGGTGTGGGCCAGTTGACCGGCCGGTGCTGCCGATCGCGCCGATCACGGTGCCGGGACCGACCAGTTGACCGATGCGGGCGCGGAAGGCAGACATATGGGCATAGCGGGTCAAAAGGCCGTTGCCATGGGTAATCTCGATGCAATTGCCATAGCCCTGGCGGACCCCGGCAAAGCTGATTGTGCCGCGCGCCGCCGCATAGATCGGGGCGCCTATGGGTCCGCGAAAATCAAGCCCGGCGTGGAATGCCCCGCCGCCGGTAAACGGATCGGCGCGGAAGCCAAAGCCGGATGAAATAAACTCAAGGCTGGCAGGCAGGAATTGCGGGATCCCCGCCAGCCCGCGCTCCAGCGCGTCCATCCGGGCAAGGCTGATGCCCAGCCGCTCGAACCGCGCATCGAGCGTACCATTGCTGGAAGTGGCGAGGCGCAGCAGCGGGCCACCTTGTGCGCTGCGATCATTGAGCGAAGCCAGCATCATCCCGGGGTTGATGCCGAGTCGGCGGATCCGCTGAGCTGCCCGCGCCGAACGGCGATCGGCCAGCCGGGTCAGTCGTTCGGCAAAGCCGAGCTGGCGCGCCTCGATCCGGGCAAGGCCAGCGGCTTCGGGCAGCGCCGCGCTGACCTTGTCGACGGTTTTGGCCGCTTCGCCTGCTGAATTGGAGACGGTTTCGCCCAATTTGGCATCGCTCGGCAGATCGCCGACATGCGCCTCGACCATTTTTTCGATGAAGTCCTGGCGCTTTTCCAGATCGCTCGCGACATTGCCCAGATCACTGCGATAGGCGGTAACCCGGCTTTCGGCTGTCACCACCTTGGCTTCGCGGTCCAGCAGGGCCAGCCGATCGCGCGTGGCAGTATATTGGCTGATCGCCATCGCCGCCATGCTGACCAGCCAGGCCAGCAGCAGTGCAGCCGCGATCCCGGCAGCAAACAGCTGCAAGCGTGACGAAATCTTGATGAAACGGACCTGTCCCTGCGACCGCATGAAAAATTCACGGTCCGGGAACCAGCTCCGCAGGCGATCCCGCAGGTCGCCAACGGTCAGATTTTGCAAGACGACCCCAGTCCCTCTATCCCTTATGGCAGCGCGGCTAGCAGGAAGCGCAATCGGTTGCGAATCATCGCTGGGCGGTTCAAGCCGAACCGAACGAGTCACGCGACGAAGCGTTTTTTGCAGGATTTATTCGCATCAGGCTGCGCGAATCGCTGCCGTGCCATCTGGCGCTGACAAGCCCGCTCCAGACTGCTAGGCGCGCAGTCATGGCCGCAGAAATCATCCCCGCTGAAAGCCCCGAACTGCTGGTAATGCGCCTCGCCCGCGCGGGCCGCACGGCGCAGCGGGTGCTGGCCCGGGCCAGCGACGCCGATAAATCCGCCGCGCTGCTGGCAGCCGCCGCCGCGCTGCGCGCCAATGCCACCGATATTCTGGCCGCCAATGCGCGGGATATGGCCGCCGGAGCCGCAGGCGGGCTTAGCGCTGCGCTGCTCGATCGGCTCTGCCTTGATCCGGAACGGCTTGCCGCGATGGCCGATGCGGTCGCGCAGGTTGCGGTCTTGCCCGATCCGGTCGGGCGGGTGATCGAATCGGCGGCACGACCCAATGGCCTGGCCCTGTCGCGGGTCCGGGTGCCGATCGGGTTGATCGGGATCATCTATGAAAGCACCCCAATGTGACCGCCGATGCGGCGGCGCTGTGTGTCCGCTCGGGCAACGCGGTGCTGCTGCGCGGGGGGAGCGAGGCAGTCCATTCCAATCGCGCAATCCATGCCGCGCTGGTGTCAGGCCTTGTCGCAGGGGGCCTCCCGGCTGAGGCGGTGCAGCTGGTGCCAACCCAGGACCGGGCAGCCGTGGGCGCGATGCTGACTGCTGCGGGCCTGATCGATATGATCGTGCCGCGCGGGGGCAAAAGCTTGGTCGCGCGGGTCCAGGCCGATGCGCGCGTTCCCGTGCTGGCCCATCTTGACGGGATCAACCACAGCTACATTCATTCCGCCGCCGATCCGGCCAAGGCGCGGGCCATCGCGCTCAACGCCAAGCTGCGCCGCACCGGGGTGTGCGGGGCGATGGAAACGCTGCTGCTGGATGCGCGGTTTGCCGATTCGCCCGGCGTGGTCGGCGATCTGCTGGATGCGGGCTGCGAGCTGCGCGGCGATGCCCGGGCCTGCGCGCTTGATCCGCGTATTCTGCCCGCCAGCGCGGATGATTGGGACTGCGAATATCTCGATGCGATCCTCAGCGTTGCGGTGGTTGATGGGCTTGATGCGGCGCTGGCGCATATCGCGCGGCATTCCTCGCACCATACCGACGCGATCGTGAGCGAGGATGCAGCGGTGGCCGAACGGTTTCTGGCCGAGGTGGATAGTGCCATCGTCATGGCCAATGCCTCGACCCAATTTGGCGATGGCGGCGAATTCGGGCTGGGCGCGGAAATCGGGATTGCCACCGGGCGGCTCCATGCCCGCGGCCCGGTCGCGCTGGAAGGGCTGACCACCTATAAGTGGCAAGTCCGCGGCAGCGGCCAGATCCGGCCCTAGCAGGTGCGAATCGGCCTGCGAATCGGTCTTTTGGGCGGAAGCTTTAACCCCGCGCATGGCGGGCATCGCCGGATCAGCCTGTTCGCGCTTAAGGCGCTGGGGCTGGATGAGGTGTGGTGGCTGGTATCGCCGGGCAATCCGTTGAAGCCCAGGGCGGGGATGGCGCCTTTGGCCGCGCGGCTCGCCTCGGCCCGGCAACACGCCCGCCGCGCACCGATTCGCGTTACCGCGATCGAGCGCGAACTGGGCACGCGCTATACCGCCGATACGCTGCACAGCCTTGCCGCGCGCTATCCCAAATGCCGCTTCATCTGGCTGATGGGGAGCGACAATCTGGCCCAGTTCCACCGCTGGCGGGCATGGCGGAATATCGCGCGTACCATGCCGATTGCGGTTATTGCCCGTCCGGGCTATGATGACGCTGCTATCGCGAGCCCCGCGATGGCCTGGCTCGGCCGCTACCGGCGGTCGGCCGCCAGAATTGCCAACCGGGCAGAATGGAGCGCACCCGCGCTGATACAATTGCGTTTCGATCCCGATCCGCGTTCGGCGACCCAGCTTCGCCGCGCTGATCCTGACTGGGCCCGCCGCTTTGCCGGACTGACCCTGCGGGATGGATTGACGCATCGCCCGATCAGGCCTGATCTTTCATGACATTTTCCCCCATGGCACGATGGGCGCAGCGCAGTTGCCGCGCCCGTGTTTGCCGCCAGGAGCCTAACCCCTTTCCATGACTGCTGCCCAAAACACTCCGGCTGAACCCGCCGCCGCCCCGGCTACTGCTGGCGCGCCCACCCCGTTGCCCGAATCAGAGCCAGGCTCGCTCCACGCGCTTGTCCTGCAATCGCTGGATGATGATCAGGCGCAGGAAATCGTCTCGATCCCGCTCGAAGGGAAAAGCTCGATCGCCGATCACATGGTGATCGCATCAGGCCGGTCGACCCGGCAGGTCGCAGCGATGGCGCAAAAGCTGACTGAGCGGATCAAGCATGGCGGTTTCGGCCATTGCCGGATCGAAGGTCTGCCCGCGGCAGACTGGGTGCTGGTCGATGCGGGCGATATCGTGATCCATCTGTTCCGCCCCGAAGTGCGCAGCTTCTATAATCTGGAACGCATGTGGGCCTTCGGGGATGCTGGCGCAGCGTGAACTTGCCAGCCTTTTGGCTGGTTTCGGGAGCGGGCCGGTGCCGTGCGAGGTCAGGCCTCAGCATGACCGGTCCACGCAGCTAAATGCGGCTCCACATTATCGCGCGGGGCAAGATCGGCCGTTCGCCCGAAGGTGATCTGACCCAGCGTTATCTCAAGCGGATCAGCTGGCCGACCAGGATGACCGAACTGCCCGACACGGGCGGAACGCTGGCAGCGCCGCTGACCCCGGTGCGCGATGTCCTGCTGGACGAGCGTGGCCAGCAGCTGTCCTCGGAAGATTTCGCTACACTGCTGGGCCGCTGGCGCGATGATGGCGTGCGCGAAGTGCGCTTCCTGATCGGCGCGGCCGATGGCCACGGCGACAAGGCCCGGATGGAGGCCGATCTGCTGCTGGGGTTTGGCACGATGACCTGGCCGCATATGCTAGCCCGGGCGATGCTGGCCGAACAATTGTGGCGGGCGACCAGCATTCTGGCTGGCCATCCCTATCATCGTTCGGGATAAGGCGGCGCCATGACGCCGCTGTTCAAATTTTTCATTCCGCTGCTGGCGCTGACCGGAATGAGCGCGGCCTTCGCGCAGCCGAGCCTTGGCTATGATGATGCCGATGAAACCCGGCTCGCAATGGCCGACGCGCAGGCCCAGGGTGCCCGCGCCCGCGCCCGCGCCGAAGTGCTTGAGGCAAGCGCCGCCCGCGCCACCGAAGCTGCGAGCCGCACCGCGCAGAAAACCGCCGCCGTCGCCGCGCGGATCCAGCAGGCCGAG
This sequence comes from Novosphingobium sp., assembly GCA_043768005.1. Taxonomy (GTDB): domain Bacteria; phylum Pseudomonadota; class Alphaproteobacteria; order Sphingomonadales; family Sphingomonadaceae; genus Novosphingobium. The sequence continues at coordinate 4,698 of JAYVKX010000070.1, forward strand.
GCCGAAATTGCCGCCAATGAAGCGCGGATCGCCCTGCTCGATCGCCAGCGGGCTGGCCTGCGCACGCGGCTAGCCCTGCGTCAACGCCCGGTGATGCAGCTTACCGCCGCGCTCCAGCGGCTGGCGCGCCGCCCGGTGGTGCTGTCGCTGCTCCGCCCCGGATCGGTGCGCGATGCCATGTATATGCGCGCATTGCTGGAAACCATGCTGCCTGAAGTG
>JAYVKX010000071.1:0-5028 GCA_043768005.1 Novosphingobium sp.
CGCCATTCTGGGCATGGACGAGCTTTCCGAAGAAGATAAGCTCACCGTCACCCGCGCGCGCAAGCTCCAGAAGTTCCTCAGCCAGCCGTTCCACGTCGCCGAAGTATTCACCGGCATCTCGGGCAAGTTCGTCCAGATCGAAGACACCGTGGCTTCGTTCAAGGCGGTGGTTGATGGCGAATATGATCACCTCCCCGAGAACGCCTTCTACATGGTCGGCGGCATCGACGATGCGATCGCCAAGGCGCAGAAGCTGGCTGAAGAGGCTTGATTCGACATGGCATTGCACTTTGAACTCGTCACCCCGGCCAAGCTGGTCCGCTCCGAGGAGGTCCACATGGTGGTCGTCCCCGGTGCCGAGGGTGAGTTCGGCGTGCTGGAGGGCCATGCGCCCTTCATGTCCACCGTGCGCGATGGGGCGCTGAAGATCTACAAAACCGAAGGCAGCGCGCCTGAGGAAATCATGATCCAGGGCGGCTTTGCCGAGGTTGGCGTTAATGGGTTGACCGTGCTGGCCGAACATTTCGAAGGCTGAGCGTTCAGCCACTTTGGGCTTTTCCTGATGCCCCCGCTTCGATAGGCATTGGCTTTTCCAAGCGGGGGCATCGGCTTGTCAGCTAGCAGCACCATCGATCAGCCTCCTCAGTTCAATCTGACCAGCCTGATCGAGCGCGCCTTTGCTACCCCTGCCGCCCAGCTCGGCTGGTTCTTGCTGTTTGCGCTGCTGACCAGGGTTTCGACCTTCGGCGATCCCAACTATCTCGATGACGAGTTGCTCTATTTCACCATCGGGCAGCGAATGCACGATGGGCTGCTGCCCTATGTCGATCTGTGGGACCGGAAAGGCCCCGGGCTGTTCCTGCTATATTATCTGATCGCGGGCTTTGCGCGCTCGGTCATTGCCTATCAGCTGGCCGCAACGCTGTTCGCCGGGTTGACCGGATATGTTGCCCAGCTGATCGCCATGCGGTTCGCCGGGCGGATTGGCGCGATGCTGGCTGGCACACTGTATATCGCGCTGCTGCCGCTGTTTGCGGGCGGCGGCGGGCAGGCGGCGGTGTTCTACAATCTGTTTGTCGCGGTGGCGGCGCTGATGGTGCTGCAACAAACTGATGTGCCGCGAACCGGGCCGCTGATGCTGGCTATGGCTGCGGCAGGCTTTGCCATCACCTTCAAGCAAACCGCTGTATTTGAGTGCGTGTTCCTCGGACTATTCGCGCTGTGGCGCTTCCGGCACAGCGGAGTCGATGGGTCGAAGCTGGTCCAGACCGCGCTGTGGCTGGCGCTGGCCGGAGCCGCACCGATGCTGCTGTTCACGCTGTTTTATGCGCTGATCGGCCATTTTTCAGAGCTGTGGCACGCGCTGGTGCTGGCCAATCTGCGCAAGAGTTACAACCCGGCGGGCGACGCATTGCTGCGCCTTGGTCTGTTAACCATCCGATTGCTGCCGGTCCTGATCCCGGCGATTCTAACGCTATGCTTTGCGCGCCGGCTCCCGCGCGGCTTCCTGTGTGGCTGGCTGATCGCGGCAAGCATCGGCTTCCTCTCGGTGCCCAATTTCATCGATCACTACATGATACCGCTCGCCCTGCCGGTGAGCATCGCCGCTGCACCGGCACTGCAATGGCGCAAGGCCGGGCCGATCTTTGCCTATGTGATGCTGATTGTGATTTTGCAGTTCGGACCCGCATTCCATCTGGCCGAGCGTGATACTTCCCGCGCCGCGATGGCCGCGCTGGTCCGCGATATCCAGCTCCGCGATCCCCGCCCCCGGTTGTTGGTGTTTCAGGGCCCGGCCTATCTTTATGCGCTGACCGGATCCTACCCCCCCACCCCGCTGATCTTTCCGCTGCATTTGTTTTACCAGCCAGAAAATAACACCAGCCACCTCGATACGGCGGGCGAAATGCGCAAAATCCTGGTGTGGCAGCCCAGCGTAGTGGTGACGCAGCCTGATCTGCCGCGCGATTATCTCAACCCCAGGACAACCGCACTGGTTGAAGCCTATGTGGCGCAGCATTGCCGCAAATGGTTCGATCGGACGCTACAAGACCGGTACGGCACCAAAACTTACGCCATCTTTGGTGATTGCGCTGGATTGGCCCGCCACAAATAGAGCCCGGCGGCAATGATCATCGCGGCTCCCAGCATGGTCATGCCATCGGGATGGTCCCCAAAAAAGGCCCAGCCGTAAATGGCTGAAAACAAAAGCTGAACATAGGTCATCGGGGCAATGGTTGCCGCACCGGCGCGGGTCGTGGCAAGATACAGCAGCCAATGGGCGCTGCTGGCGACAAGTGCCACGATCATGCAGCGCAAAATGATCGTCCAATCAGGCCAGCCAATCACAAACCCTGCAACGCCGCTCAGGTGAAAACCCAGCGCTGTAACCAGCAGCACCGGTGCTGCTGTCGCCGCGACGAAAAACTGCATGGCAAGCGGCGAGGCCAAGCCTGCCACCAGCCGGTTGCCCATGATCAGCATGCTCATCCCCAGTGCAGCGAACAGCGGCAGCAGCGCCGCCCAGCCGATCACCGCAAAATTGGGCCGCAGCACAACCAGCACCCCGGCAAAGGCCAGCACCGAAGCCAGCACAGTTTCCCGCCGCATCGGCTCGCCCAGAAACAGCGCCGCGAGCATTGCGGTAAGCATCGGGCTGACAAAAGTTATCGCGCTTGCTGTGGCCATCGGCATCACGAACAGCGCCGAAAAATACCCGGCCGTTGCCATCGCCACCCCGCAGCCGCGCAGCAGCTGAATGCGCGGGCGTGGTGCAGCAAAGGCCCCCCGTCCCTCTTTCATCAACAGGATCAGGCCAAATCCGGCTGCGCCAAGCAAATATCGCAGGCTTGCAGCAGCGGTTGAGGGCCATTGTCCGGCCATTGTTTTTACCACCACATCGCCCACCGATAGCGCGGCAAATCCAGCCAGGGCTAACAACAGGCCGGATCGCTCAAGGGCTTTCAAAATGGCTTCCTTCCGGGAGTCTTCAGGCCCAGGCGAGGGTGAATTTCAGTGGCGGTCTAGCGGCGATTGGCCGGTGGTTCCAGCAATCAAACCATTCGAAATTATCAAAATCTAAACCTTATTGTTCAATGACAAGCCCTGCTGAGTTTCAGTTCGATCTGACAGAATTCTGACGGGATTGGGTTACCATGAGCGCATTTGGGCGGAAAAGCGGTATCAGCGGGATGACTTCCGGTGCACGGCCAAGCTTTGGCGTGGCCCGCCCGATGAAGGGCGCCTCCGATACTGGCAAGTCCACTGGTACCGGTGCCCCCGGCGGCGATCAGTTTCCGCCGATCCCCGGTGAGGAAGCCGCGCCGATGGCCGGTGGCGGCGGCGCCAATAATGCGAACAACGTCGATGCGATGACCCGGCTTGCCGACCGCATCAACGGCGTGGTCGATAATCAATATCAGGCCGAAGGTTTCGAAGCCTCGGTCCACAAGATCAAAGAACAGGTGCTGCCGCGTCTGCTCGAACGGGTCGATCCCGAAGCTGCGGCCACACTGACCAAGGACGAGCTATCCGAAGAGTTCCGCCCGATCATTCTGGAAGTGCTGGCCGAGCTTAAAGTCACCCTTAACCGCCGCGAGCAATTTGCGTTGGAAAAGGTGCTGATCGACGAGCTGCTGGGCTTTGGCCCGCTGGAAGAGCTGCTGTCCGATCCGGATATTTCCGATATCATGGTCAACGGCCCGGATCAGACCTACATCGAAAAAAAGGGCAAGCTGCAGCTTGCTCCGATCCGCTTCCGCGATGAACAGCATCTGTTCCAGATCGCCCAGCGCATCGTCAATCAGGTCGGCCGCCGGGTCGATCAGACCACCCCGCTGGCCGATGCCCGCCTGAAAGACGGCAGCCGCGTCAACGTGATCGTACCCCCGCTGTCGCTGCGCGGCACGGCAATCTCGATCCGTAAGTTTTCCGAAAAGCCGATCACGATCGACATGCTGCGCGATTTTGGCTCGATGAGCGACAAGATGGCAACCGCGCTGAAAATCGCCGGGGCTTGCCGGATGAACATCGTGATCTCGGGCGGTACCGGCTCGGGCAAAACCACCATGCTCAATGCCCTGTCGAAGATGATCGATCCGGGCGAACGCGTGCTGACCATCGAGGATGCGGCCGAACTTCGCCTGCAACAGCCGCACTGGCTGCCGCTGGAAACGCGCCCGCCCAACCTTGAAGGCCAGGGCGCGATCACCATCGGCGATCTGGTGCGAAATGCACTGCGGATGCGGCCAGACCGGATCATCCTGGGCGAAATCCGCGGCGCGGAATGCTTCGATCTGCTCGCCGCGATGAACACCGGCCACGATGGCTCGATGTGTACGCTCCACGCCAACTCGGCGCGTGAATGCCTTGGCCGGATGGAGAACATGATCCTGATGGGCGACATCAAGATCCCCAAGGAGGCTATTTCACGCCAGATCGCCGAATCGGTGGATCTGATCGTTCAGGTCAAACGTCTGCGCGATGGCTCGCGCCGCACCACCGGGATCACCGAGGTGATCGGGATGGAAGGCGATGTGATCGTGACGCAAGAACTGTTCAAGTTCGAATATCTTGACGAGACTGACGATGGCAAGATCATCGGTGAATTCCGCCCCTCGGGCCTGCGCCCCTATACGCTTGAAAAAGCCCGGATGTATGGGTTCGATCAGGCCTATCTGGAAGCCTGCCTGTAAGACCAGAGCGGCATCACGCTGCAAGCCCGGTTGCCTGCATGGCGCTAAGGGCGCAGTATCCGCAGGCCTGATGCCAATGCCGCGGGATCGGACGCGCCAGCGGCGCTGGAATTGGCGGCAGGGAAGCCGTGCCATGAAGCCCTTCACCTCTGCCGCAATTGGTTTGTTCGCGATCATCGCGCTCGCGCATCTTTATCGACTGATCCGCCCGTTTGAGGTGGTTATTGCCGGTTGCAGCCTGCCGCAGTGGGCCAGCGCGGCGGGCCTGATCGTGGCGGGTGGGCTAGCGCTGATGCTCCGCCGCGAAGCGCGCAGCTAGAGCGTTCTAAGCTCC
>JAYVKX010000072.1:0-4525 GCA_043768005.1 Novosphingobium sp.
CGTTCAGCCAGCCGCGTCTGGGTGAGATGGATACCGAACTCATCGAACACTGGTTCCATTCGATCGCGCAAGCGGTGGGCATCACGCTCCATATCGAGCTGCTCTATGGGGTAAATAATCATCACATCTGCGAAGGCATCTTCAAGGGCTTTGCCCGGGCGATGCGGCAAGCCGTAGAGCTTGATCCGCGCAAGGCCGGAGCTATCCCCTCCACCAAAGGCCAGCTCGGTGGCTGAAACTGTCGCGCTGATCGATTACGGCGCGGGTAATCTCCAATCGGTGGCGAATGCGCTGAAGGCCGCCGGGGCAGAGGGAGTGGTGGTAACCGCCGATCCCAATGTGGTGCGCGCTGCCGATCGCATCGTGTTGCCCGGGGTCGGCAGTTTCCGCGCCTGTGCCGAAGGTTTGCGCGCGATTCCGCTCCTTATCGGAGCGTTGACTGAGCGGGTGCAGGTTGGCGGCGCGCCGTTCCTTGGCATTTGCGTGGGGATGCAATTGCTGGCCACACGCGGAGTCGAGCATGGCGCGACTTTGGGGCTAGGCTGGATCGGCGGCGAAGTACGGCGGATCGAGGTGACTGACCCGGCGATCAAAGTCCCCCATATGGGCTGGAACGATGTCGGGCCCGCCATGCGCTCCTGGGCCGAGCATGATGATGGAGCAGCACTGATCGAGCCGGGTGAGGCTTATTTCCTCCACAGCTACCATTTCGTCCCCGATGAAGGCCACCACATCGCCGCGCTGACCGATCATGGCGGCGGGATTATTGCCGCGGTGGCGCGCGACAATATTTTGGGGGTGCAGTTCCATCCGGAGAAGAGCCAGGCCTATGGGCTGGGGCTGCTGGCAAGATTTCTGGAGTGGAAGCCGTGATCATCTTTCCCGCGATCGACCTCAAGGCAGGCCAGGTCGTCCGTCTGGCGGAGGGCGATATGGACCGCGCCACCGTCTATGGCGATAATCCGGCGGCGCAGGCTCTGTTGTTTGCCGAGGCTGGAGCGCAGCACCTCCATGTGGTCGATCTTGATGGATCATTTGCCGGACGAGCGGAAAACCGCAGCGCGGTCGAGACTATACTCGAAGCCTTCCCCGGCCATGTCCAGCTGGGCGGCGGGATCCGCAATGCCGAGGCTGTCGCAGGCTGGTTCAACCTTGGGGTTGCCCGCGTGGTGATGGGGACCGCCGCGCTCAAAGACCCGCAATTCGTGCGTGATATGGCGCGTGAATATCCCGGCGGGATCGTCGTCGCGGTCGATGCCCGCGATGGCATGGTCGCGACCGAGGGCTGGGCTGAGGTTTCCGACGTTGCGATCATCGATATGGCCCGCCGGTTCGAAGATGCGGGGGTCGCAGCTGTGCTGTTCACTGACATTGGCCGCGACGGGATGCTGACCGGTTGCAATATCGAGGCAACGGTTGATCTTGCCCGCCGCACCGATCTGCCGGTGATCGCCAGCGGCGGGGTCAAGGGGCTGGACGATATCCACGTCCTCTCGCTCCACGCGCATGAGGGGATCGAAGGCGTGATTACGGGCCGCGCGCTGTATGATGGGCGGCTCGATCTGGCGGCAGCGATTGCGATGGGGAACCGGGGGTGACCGTCCGCATCCGCGTCATTCCCTGCCTTGATGTCCGCGCGGGCCGGGTGGTCAAGGGCGTCAATTTTGTCGATTTGATAGACGCCGGCGATCCGGTCGAGCAGGCCCGCGCCTATGATGCGGCGGGGGCGGATGAGCTGTGTTTCCTGGATATTTCTGCCACCCATGAAGGGCGCGGCACGCTGCTCGATGTGGTGCGGCGCACCGCCGAAGTCTGCTTCATGCCGCTGACCGTCGGCGGCGGGGTGCGCAGCGTCGAAGATGCCCGCGCGCTGCTGCTGGCTGGGGCCGACAAGGTCGCGGTCAATTCCGCTGCCGTCACCCGGCCCGAACTGGTGGCCGATATTGCGGCGAGGTTCGGCAGCCAATGCGTCGTCGCCTCGGTTGATGCCCGCAAGGTGGCAGATGGGCGCTGGGAAATCTTCACCCATGGCGGGAGGAACGCCACCGGGATCGATGCGGTGGAACACGCCATCCGGCTCGCCGAGCTGGGCGCGGGCGAGCTGCTGGTCACTTCGATGGACGGCGACGGGACGCAAGCCGGTTATGATTTGTTGCTCACCCGCCGCATTTCCGATGCAGTAGCGGTGCCGGTGGTGGCAAGCGGCGGGGTCGGCACGCTCGATCATCTGGTCGAAGGGGTGACACAGGGCCACGCCAGCGCGGTTCTGGCCGCCTCGATCTTCCATTTCGGCACCTATACGATTGCTCAGGCGCACAGCGCGCTGCGCGCCGCCGGATTGCCTGCGCGGGGCTGATTTATGTCGGATTTCCTTACAGTTGCGCGAATTTCCGGTTTGCCGTTAACCATACCAAGTCGCGCGCAGCTTCGATCTGCTGCCGGTGGCACAATCCTTGCGTAAACCATTCCATATGCAGGGATTTTCACATATTCGCGGGGCAACCGCTCGCGCAGCTATGGGCGGCATCATGCTGCTGTGCGCCAGCCCGGCCTTTGCAGAAGCGGGGGCGAGCATTCCCGAACCTGCCGATCTGGCGCTGTTTGGCCTGGGCGTGGCCGGTCTGATCCTCGGCCGCCGCGCCGCACGCCGCAAACCGCGCGACTGATACTTGACCAGATGCTATAGTGGCCGCAATGCCGCAGCCATGGATACCGCCGGAACCCTCACCCGCCTCGCTGCGACCATTGCCGCCCGCCGGGCAGCCGATCCCGAAACCAGCTATGTTGCCAAGCTGAATGCACGCGGCCTGCCCAAGATCACCCAGAAGCTGGGCGAGGAGGCGGTCGAAACAGTGATCGCGGCGCTGATCGGCACTGAGGCTGAACTGATTGGGGAAGCCGCAGATTTGCTGTTCCACCTGCTCATCCTGCTGGATACCAAGGGCGTAGCGCTTGAAACCGTGCTGGCCGAACTGGACCGGCGTGAGGGTGTATCCGGAATTGCCGAAAAAGCGGCGCGAGGTCAGTGATGCCGATCGACGCCACCCAGCCCTATGACGATCAGAACATCTTCGCCAAAATCCTGCGCGGAGAGATCCCCAATCAGACCGTCTATGAAGACGAGTGGGCGCTGGCCTTCCATGATATCAACCCGCAGGCCCCGCATCATGTGCTGGTGATCCCCAAGGGGGCCTATGTCAGCTGGGACGATTTTTCGGCCCATGCCCCGGCAGCGGAAATCGCCGGGTTCATCCGTGCCATCGGCCATGTCGCGCGCGAAGCCGGGCTGGTGGCGCATGGATATCGGTTGCTGGCGAATATCGGCATGGATGCGCATCAGGAAGTGCCGCATTTGCACGTCCATCTGTTCGGTGGACGTCCACTCGGCCCGATGCTGGCACGTTAGAGCTTATACTGCGCTTGCCCTGCGAGTCGCGCCCCGGCTAAAGGCTGGGACACATGACGTCATATCCGCAGCCCCCTTCCGGCCTGATCCACGGCCGCATCCACCGTTTCGCGGTGCGCGCCTATTTTGAGGACACCGACCTGTCGGGCGTGGTTTACCATGCCAATTATCTGCGCTGGTTCGAACGCGCCCGGTCTGATTTCGTCCGCCTGCTGGGGATCGATCAGCGCGCGGTGAACGAGGCGGGCGAGGGCGCTTTCGCGGTTACCCAACTCACCATCCGCTATGTCGCGCCCGCGCGGCTGGATGATGGGGTGCTGATCGAGACGGTGACCGAGGAAATGCGCGCCGCCAGCTGCCGGATGCACCAATGCGCCTTTAAGGACGGCGCGCTGCTGGCCGAAGCGCGGCTGCGGATCGGGTTCGTCGCCCCCGATGGCCGCCCGCGCCGGATGCCCGCTGCCTGGCGCGCCGCCTTTGCAAAAATTGCCCCGAACGCTGAAGGATCCGAATGACCGCGCTTTCTCTCCTGGCCGCCGGAGCTGCCACCTCGGCCCACCTCAATCCGGTGAAGCTGTTCCTCGATGCCGATATCGTGGTGCAGATCGTGATGGGCGGGCTGGTGCTGGCCAGCATCTGGGTGTGGACCATCGTCCTCTCGTTCAGCCTGCGGATGGCCGGGGTGAGCAAGCGCTGCGAGGCCTATGAACGTGATTTCTGGAAGGCGAGCGACATTGACGGTTTCCAGACCGAGCGCGGCAAGGGCGATGTTCCCTCAGCCCGGGTCGCTGAGGCAGGACTGGCTGAATGGCGCCGCTCTACTGCGGGCATGGCGCTCGACCGTGACGGCGCGCGGCAACGGCTGGCAATGGCGATGGATGCGGCCGTGGCCCAGGAAGCGGACCAGCTGGCCGAGCGGCTCAACTTCCTCGCCACGGTCGGATCGGTTGCACCGTTCGTGGGACTGTTCGGAACCGTCTGGGGGATCATGAACAGCTTTTTCCAGATCGGCCAGCAACAGAACAGCTCGCTTGCCGTGGTCGCGCCGGGCATTTCCGAAGCGTTGTTCGCCACCGCGATCGGGCTATTTGCGGCGATCCCGGCGGTTATCGCCTACAA
>JAYVKX010000073.1:0-3454 GCA_043768005.1 Novosphingobium sp.
ACCCTGTCCGGGGTGATCGCCGACAATGGGGTTGGCGCAGCGGTGCCCAATCTTGGGGTGGTGATGCTGTCGATCAATGACAATGCGCAATTGCCGGGCAGTTACGGGGCGACGCTGCAAGAGGCAATCACCAACAACTGCCTGAAACTGGCCGACGCTTGGGCCATCGCCAATCCGGGTAAGCCGCTGGTCCTGTTCGGTCCGACCTGGCCCAGCGGATCGCCAACGCTGGATATCTATCGGATCCGCGATGGCGGCCAGGAAGCGGCCTGGCAAATGCAGAGGTCGAACGTCTGGTTCATCGATCGGCTGGGTCCGGGGCCAGCCTTGCGCAGCGGGGTCTATTCGGTCCTGACCGATCAGGCGAGCCTCTACACCGGGGCCGATGCCACTCATCCAACCCCCGCAGGCCACAGCCTCGACGGGCTGTGGATGGCCCGGCAGCTGCGTGAACTGATCATCAGCGAAATGGGCTGATCCTAAATCCGGAAAATCAACCCGATAATCAGGGAGCTGCGACGTGGCAGATATTCTTTTTACCCAGATCCCCTCTGAAAACATCCGCACCGGGACCGATCTTGTCCCAACCAGCGGGCGCGATACAATCGGCATCGCGCCGGGCCGCTACATCTGCGATGCACTAGCAACGGCCAGCCTGATGGCTGCGCATCCCCGGTTCGTTGCCCGGTCCAGCAATGGGCGGTTTTTCCGGGCCTTGCCCGAGGCGGCCCGGATCGCAATCGAGCTTGGCGGCACCAAGGGCGATGGCACTAATGATGATGGCCCGGCGATCCGGGCCGGGTTCGGCTATGCTGCGGCGATCGGCGCGCGCGGGGTGCGATTTGGCGCTGCGGCCTATCGGATGGAAGCCATAACGGCTTCAGAAGGGAGCTTCCCTGGGCCGATCCCCTGCCAGTTCATCGCATCAGGACTGGCCGCCTATGACGGGCGCGGCGCAACCTTCTCGCGCCAGAACGGCGGCAGCGGCATCTGCAGCAGTTCACTTGCGCCCGGCGCGATCGTGGACTTACCCCTTGCCGCAGATGTCATAGCCGGAACCCGCCAGCTGACCCTCGCCACCGGGCTGGGCGTAGCGCTAGCGGTGGGTGATGCCGTGCTGTGGCAATTGGGCGAACTGACCTATGACACCCCGGAAACGCTCAATTGGGATCTGGCGCGGATCACAGCCATCAGCGGCGATGTTGTCACGCTCGATCGGCCGATACCCGAAGGACTTAGCCTGGCTTCGGTCACTGGTCCGAACAAGCGGCTGCGCAAGCTTCCGGTGCTGCGTGATTGCGTGATCCGTGATCTTACGCTGAGCTCGACCGGTCAGGAAAACGGCCTATATCTCTATGCAGCAGAGCGGATCAGCCTTGAACGGATCGGCGGGCGGAACATGGGGGCCGGGCTGGTCGTAGCCCAATATTGCGATGGCTTGACGATCAAGGATTGCTGGCAAGACGGCTCGGTGCTGACCCAGGCCAGCTATGGTCCGGCCTTCAATTTTGCGGAATGTCGCAATGTCGTGCTGGAGCGCCCTTCGGCCATTAACACCCAGTGCCTGGTCAATGCCGAGGCTGGGGCGCAAGTCAGAGTGTTTGCTCCGGGTTTTGAAAACACCCTGGTTGATTCTGCGGGCGCATCGCGCGGTTCGGCGGTTGTGCTGTTCAACGCTGTCGGCCGGGCGAGCATTTCGGTCCACGATCTGACCGTCACCGGCTTTGGCGGCTATCTGCTGGCTGAAACCAGCAACGGCGCCCAAGACAGTGAAGGCGTGGTCCATTTTTCGGGTATTACTAGCCTGAGGCACCCTGCGGCACCCTATAGCATCCCGATCGAATTCATGTCGGGCCGACTTGATATGACCATTGGCGGGGTGCGCGAGATCTATGATTTTGATCGGCTGCGCCCCTGGAAGCGGCGATTCACCCTGCGTGACGGCGAATACCTCAATGTCTTTGGTCCATCCGGCCTGCTGGTGCGGGCCCGCGCCACCACCAGCCCCGGCCTGAGCGTTGGCGCGGTGGGTCAGCTTCCCGGGCTGTGGGTGGGACGCAGCGGCAACAATGGTTTCAATATCGCACAAGGCACTGTCGCCCAACTCGTTCCGGGTCAGGATGTACGGATACCCTGTTACGGCGGCGGGGTAGCGGGCGCGCAGTGGGATCTCCGGGGCAACCCGTTCAAGCTACTGGTCCAGACCGCCCCTGCGGCGGGATTGAATGCCGCCAATGAATTCGTTGAATTCGAGGCCTGGTTCGCCCAACCCTTCGCGACCAATTTTGCCATCGACGAAGCTGCAATGCGAGCCGAAGGAGCTGACCGGGATCCACTCGAAGCGCTGTTCCCAGCCTATGATCTGCCAGCAATAGCGGCGGGCGCATCGCTCAGCGTCGATTTTGTGATCCCCGATATGACTTCGGGTGATTTCATCGATGCGGTGCGGATCACGGGCGGGCTTGGCGGGCTTGAACTGCGCGATGCCGAAGCGCTGGCGGGTAAGGCCCGGCTGACCTTTGCCAACCCGCTTGTCGCAGCCGTTGATCGTATCGCCGCCGATCTGGCGATTGCATTTTCGCATTCGATTCTGGGCAGCTGAGCCTGACAGCCCAGCAGTGCCGACCGGCCCGGGGCCCTAAGTGTTTCCGGGTCATGTCCTTTTTTGTTCAGGCCGCGCAATCCACTTGTCTCATTCGGCAGCATCGCTATCCCGCAGCGGTGTAAACTAAATGGTTCAAGGTGGCATGGGCTCAAAGAAACTTCCGCAAGTCGCCCTGCTGTGGTCCCAGTTCTCAGCCTATCATGTTGATCGCTGCGAAGCGGTGGCCCGGCGGCTGGCTGGCAAGGTCGAAATCATTGCGGTTGAGGTAGCCACTTCATCGCAGACCTATGCCTGGGAGACATCGCCGGACCCGGCAGGTTGCACCAGGCACACCCTGTTTCCCGGCGCCGAATTCGAACAGATCTCGCGGCTGAACCGGCTGATCGCCATGATCCGGGTGTTGCGGCGCTGCCAGATGGTATGCGTCGGGATAGGCTATAATCATCCGGAAGTAATCATCGCCTCATGGCTATTGCGATTGCACGGTGTGCGCGTGGTGATGATGACCGACTCCAAATTCGACGACAAGCGGCGCTCAGCCGGGTTCGAATTGTTCAAGCGGTTACTGCTCTCTGCGTTCAATGCGGCGATTGTCGGCGGCGGCGCGCGGCATATCGCTTATGCGCGCTTTCTGGGCTTCAGGCGCCGCATTGTTTTGCCCGGTTATGACACTGTCAGTCTGGCGCGGATCCGGGCCGAAGCGCAGCAGCCGCCGGCGCCAGCCGGCACAGCCTATGCCCTGCGGCAGTTCATCTATGTGGGCCGGTTCGTGGAAAAAAAGAACCTGGCCCGGCTGATCGAGGGCTATGGCCAATACGCAGCGCAGGCTGGGCAAGCCGCCCACAGGCT
>JAYVKX010000074.1:0-7601 GCA_043768005.1 Novosphingobium sp.
TGGTACTAACGCTCAAGCGTTGGAAGAGTAGGTCGTCGCCAGGCATTAAAGCTGGTGCGATGCGGAGTTTGAAACCCATTCACAAGTCAAAGGGCTGCCTAACGGTGGCCCTTTTGGCGTCTCTGGGCTTTGCCTGGAGCTGTCGTTGCCCAAGAGGCAAATTTGGTGACGCGGGGTGGAGCAGCCCGGTAGCTCGTCAGGCTCATAACCTGAAGGTCGTAGGTTCAAATCCTACCCCCGCAACCAACTATTACTGAAAAACATGACCTTAACAAAAAGCCTCGATCACAAGATCGGGGCTTTTGTCCGTTCTGGATCTGACACATTATTATCACAAATGGGCCGGTTGACGGAACACGGATAGCCAGGACTATCATCGGTGGCGCCTTGGCGGCGGCCAGTGGGAAGTCATTTGATTTTTGAACGGAAGTGGTCGCGCTACTGGCGCGGTGACATACAAGCCGCACGGTTCTCCAGCCTTTGGTTGGTATAATAGGCTGCGCTGGACGATAAAGAGCTTATCCGATCTCCTCGGCGCTGATGTTCTTGAGCAGCTCGATAAATGCCTTTACCGCTATGTTTTCAAACATCGGCATATACGCTTCGAACGGCTTTTCGTAACCGGCAAAAACGGTAAGCCCTTCCATCGAAGCGGAGATGAACAGCGCCAGAGCCTGTCGCTTTTCAGGCGGAAGATCGGGGCGCAGTTCGGCAATTATCTCGATTAGCGAAGCACGCGCGCGCGCGTAGAGTTCGTGCACCCGCTCGAACACGAAGGGATCGTGATTGGATAGCGCCCACAATTCGGGGAAGACCCGGGTGGTCTTCTTCGAGCGGATGTCCTCGAGCACAAGTTCACAATAATGCGCCAGCCGGACTTCGGGTGCGAACGTGGCATTGTGGGCAATTTCGTGGAATTCTATCTCATAGGCACTGATCACCGCATCTAGCAGCGCCTGGACCAGATCCTCGCGCGCGGGGAAGTGATAGGTTAGATTGCCCAGCTTCATCCCGCATTCGGCAGCAACACGGCGCATTGTCATGGCGCGATAGCCTTCCTCGACCAGCAGGTGCAGTGCTGCCTCGAGGATTTGTTCGCGCGTTTGGTGGCCCTTGGTATAGCCGCCTTCGCGCGGCGGAAAGGCAAGGTCTGCAACGGTTATCGTTCTGACAAGGCGTCTGTTTTCACTCATGGTGAAGCAACTTTACACACCGCTATAAAACTTGTCGAGTGACAAAATTAGGACACTTGACAAAATTTATGCCAAGGCTGACCATTGGGCGGTCGACACGGGAAGCTGGTTCCCGGCGGCTGAGGGGGAATCATGCGGTCAATCCGGCCTATTTTCGCACTGCTGCTGCTGTCCGCCGCCGCGTCGCCGGTGCTGGGAAAGCCAGCGCCCTTGCCGGAGGATCCCATTCCCAGTGTGCTGACCTTGCCGCAGACCTATCCGGCCAGCTGGATCCTGGTGAATGATTTTCATTTCAATTCAATCGTCGATGGCCGGGCCGTGGTGGTGGATACCCAATCACCCGCCCTGCCGATGAAGGGTTTTGTTCGTGACGCGCAGTTCGGCAATGTTCTGTTTTCGCAAAGCAAACATGAAATCTACACGGCAGAGACGTTCTATTCCCGCCTGACCCGGGGTGAGCGGACCGATGCCATCACCATTTGGGACACGGCCACGCTGCAGCCCAAGGCAGAGATCGTGCTGCCCGGCGGCAAACGCCAGCAATCGGTGACTTATACCGGCCTGTTCCAGTTCACTAATGCGCAAAGCTGGGCGCTGGTGGCCAATTTCACCCCGGCGCAGTCGATCACCGTGGTCGATCTTGATGGGCGCAAGGTGCTGGGTGATATCGATCTGCCGGGTTGCACCCATATCTATCCCACCGGCGCGCGCGGCTTCAGCAGCCTGTGCGCCGACGGCTCGATGATCAGCATCACCCTGGACGATCAGGGCAAGGTCGCTGCGTCGAAAAGCATCGCCGATGTGCAGGATATCGATCGCCAGCCGCTGTTCGGAATGCCGGCCATGGTTGGCCGCACCGCATGGTTTATCAGCTTCTATGGTGAGCTGCGCGGAATTGACCTGTCTGGCCCGGTCGCGCGGCCCGTGCCCGGCAAGGCCAGTGTCGGCACGGCTGGGGGCGGCGCGCCCGAATGGCGGCCCGGCGGCTGGCAGGTAATCGCCAGCGACGCCAAGGGACTGCTCTATGTGCTGATGAGCCCGAACGGCAAGGAAGGTAGCCACAAGGACGGCGGGACCGAGGTCTGGGTGGTCGATCCGGTGGCGAACAAGCGTCTGTCCCGGATTGTCCTTAGCGGCGTGGCAGGATCGATCACCGTAACCCGCGAGGCAATCCCGCATCTGGTCGTTGCCAAGGCGGACGGGGCGATCGAGGTCTATGATGCGGCCAGCGGCCAGCTGGTCCATAATCTGGGCAACACGGTTGCGTTCAATCCGATCGTACTGACGGCGGTGCAATAATGTTGCCCCTCGTCCTGTTCATGGTGCTGTTGCTGGCGGCATCTGCGGCCCACAAGGGGATTGAACGGCAGCGGCTGGCCACCGCCAGCGCGCAGCTGACCGGCGTTTCGGAACATTCTGGCCCGTACGTGGTGCTGGCGGCGGCGGCGGTGGAGGTTCTGGCCGCTCTGGCGCTGGTCTTGCCGGATTTGCGGGCGGGCGGCGCGCTGGCGGCGGCAGGATTGTGGAGCCTTTATGCGCTGGCGCTGCTGCGCCGCCGGGGCGATACGCTCGATTGCGGGTGTGATCTGATCGCGCGCGAAAAGCCGGTGAACGCCATTGCTATCCTGCGCCCGGCTTTGCTTGCCGCGCTTGCCCTTGGGCTGGGCGTGGGCGTGCTGACTGGCAGGGCAGTGCCAGCACCATGGACGGTTGATGCGCCATTCGCCGGGCTGGCCTTGCTCGCACTGTGGTTCGCTGCCGCTGAAATTATCACTCTTCCCACATTCGCGAGGGCAAAAGCATGATGGTGGTTTCACAAATGGTGCTTTGGACTGTCGTGATAGTGCTTGCGCTGCTGGTCGCCGCGCTCGCCCGGCAAGTCGGTATTCTGCATGAACGGATTGCGCCTGCGGGCGCGCTGACGCTGCACCAGAAGGTTTCCGTGGGTGAGATCCCGACAACGCTGGTGCTGGATACGCTGGACGGCCAGCGCATCGCAGTAGGCGGAACCCGTGATGGACGCAGCCAGCTGCTGTTCTTTGCCGCACCCGATTGCCCGGTGTGCAAGACCCTGCTGCCGGTGCTGCGTTCAGCTGCACGAGCGGAGGCGGACTGGCTTGATGTGGTTGTTGCCGGGGACGGCGATGCCCATGCCTATCGCCGGATGGCGGCCGAGCAGCGGCTGGAGGGCCTGCCGCTGGTACTGTCCGAAGCACTGGGGCGCAGCTTCGGGGTTTCCAAGCTGCCCTATGCGGTGCTGATCGACGCGGCAGGTAAGGTCGCTTCGCTGGGCCTCGTCAACAGCCGCGAGCATCTGGAAAGCCTGTTCGAGGCGAAGGAGCGCGGCGTCGCCTCGATCCAGGAGTTTCTCGCTCAGCGCAATGCGGCCCGGCGCGGCGGAGGAGAATGAGCAATGGCTGGTTTTGACAAATTGACCGAGAAGTTGGCACGCCGACTGGCCCAAGGCACCTCACGGCGCAGCTCGCTCGCCTGGCTGGGCGCGGCCGTAACCGGAGCGGCGGTAATTCCGGTGCTACCTGTCGCCCGCGCGGCAACCCTGCATGGCGGCGGCGCACCGCGTGCGCCGGTGACTTCGGGTATCGAACAGGATCCGGGTGATCGGACCCAGTGTGACTATTGGCGCTATTGCGCGATCGATGGCTTCTTGTGCACCTGCTGCGGCGGCACGGTGAACAGCTGCCCGCCGGGCACAGAGATGTCGCCGATCACCTGGATCGGTACCTGCACCAACCCCGGCGATGGCCGCGCCTATGTGATCAGCTACAATGATTGCTGCGGGCAATCATCGTGCGGCCAGTGCCTGTGCAACCGCAATGAGGGCGATCGGCCGCAAGTCCGTCCGCAATCGAACAATGATTACAACTGGTGCCTTGGCACTGACAGCAGCATCTACAATTGCTCGGTCGCGGCAATTGTCGGCGTGGCGCTGGAGGGCTGAGGCATGGTCCGCCCCTGGATCTATCCGGCTCTCGCCGCTGTTTTGCTGGCGGGCAGTGTCATGGTGCCAGTCGCTGCGGCACCGGCCGCACTGGCCGCCGCGCCTGATGGCGCGCGCCTCTTTGCCCGTTGCGCCGCTTGCCACACTGCAACCGGGGCAGGCGTCCCGGGCGCCTATCCGCCGCTGGGGGCAGACTTCCGCGATCTTGCCACCAAGCCGCAAGGTCGGCGCTACATCGCGCTGGCAGTGATCAAGGGCGTGACCGGCCCGATCATGGTTGAGGGCAAGAATTATCGCGGCGTGATGCCGGGACAATCGGGGCTGGATGATGCTGCGATCGCGGCGGTGCTCAACCATGTTGGCACCGCGATCACCAAGACCGGTCCGCGTTTCCGCGCCTTTTCTGCGGCCGAGATTGCCCAGACCCGGGCGGGTGCCGGGGCGATTGCCGGATCGGATGTCGCCCGGATGCATGGCGCAGTTGGCGGGAAATGAGCTGGATTGCCCGCCTCGCTCCGCTTGCGGTATTCGCGCTGGTTGCCGCAGGGCAGGGCCGGGCGGGCACGCAAGAACTGCCCGGCGTGGCCAATCCGGCGCAGGCGCAGATTGACTATATGCTGAAGTGCCAGGGCTGCCACCAGCCTGGTGGGGCGGGCAACCGCTGGTCCAGCCCGCCGCTGAACGGTGCTGTGGCGCGGTTTCTGGCGGTGCTGGGCGGGCGCGAGTTTCTGGGGCGTGTGCCCGGCGTGGCCACGACCGATCTTGATGATCACCGGCTGGCGGAGCTGCTGAACTGGACGCTTTACCGGTTCGACGCGGGGCACGTTCCCGCCGGTTTCAAACCCTATACCGCCGCGGAGATCGGACGTCTGCGCCAGGCACCGCTGCGGCTGGAGCGTGCCGAAACCCGTGCCCGACTGATCGCGGCGATCGGTGATCCGGCGATGCAATGAAGTTCAATGAAAAACGTAAAAACAGGGGAGGGCTAAATCAATGTCCAAGATCAATTTCAGGGTGGCGCTGTTGCCCAATCTCGCTCTGGCCACGATGCTGCTGTCTGGCACGGCCCAGGCCCAGGCGGTTGAAGATCCGCAACCAGCTTCGGATGAAATCCTGGTGACTGCGGCCAAACGGTCGGAAAATCTCCAGTCGGTGCCGATCTCGGTTTCGGCGATCGGCGGCGATGCCCTGTCCAAATCGCGCGTCACCACGGTCGATGATCTGGTGACCAAGGTTGCCAATCTGCAGCTGACCTCGATCGTGGGAGATAACACTCCGATCTTCGCGTTGCGCGGTGTGTCGATGTCGGATTACAGCCTTAACCAGTCGAGCCCGGTCGCCACCTATTATGACGAGGTCTACAAGGGCAACTTCGCCTTCCTTGGCGTTGCGATGTACGATCTTGAACGCATCGAAGTGCTGCGCGGGCCGCAGGGTACTCTGTATGGCAAGAACACCACCGGCGGCGCGGTCAACATCATCAGCCGTACGGCCAAGCTTGGCGAAACCAGCGGCTATTTCAACGCAGGCTATGGCAATTACAACCGCGTGGACATGAGCGGTGCGGTCAATCTGCCCGTGGGCGAGAAGGCCGCCCTGCGGGTTGCCGGATCATTCTCCCGCGCGGATGGCTGGTTCAAGAATGTGGTGCCGGGCAAACCGGATCTTGCCGAGGTGCGCGAATATGCCGTGCGGGGCACGCTGAATGTCGAGGCTTCGGACACGGTCAGGTTTGTCCTGCGGGCTTCAACCAGCTTCCAGAACCCGCATAATTACGGGATTTACGCCCAGCCAGAGGCGGCCAACCGCCCCGGACTGACAAAGTGGCAGATCGCCTCAAACCTTGATGAACGCCGCCGCGCGCGCACCTATTCCGTGGCGCTGACCACCAATATCGACCTCTCGGACGCCTTGACGCTGACCAGCATCACCTCGTGGGACAAGGGCTCGCTCTCATTCTACGAAGACACCGATGGCACCGCCAGCGAGCTGCTGGAAATCCCCTATGCTGACCGCGCCAATCAGTTTGCGCAGGATTTGCAGCTGACCAGCGACACCGGCGGTCCGTTCGATTTCATCCTAGGCGCCTATTTCAACCGCGAAAATGTCTTCAACCAGACCACTTTCGAGATCACCAAGGACTATGATGTAAACGAGGACGGGGTGATCAATGCGCAGGATTGCGCCGATGGATTGCCGCTGGCCTGCAAGGTGCGCAATCACTTCAACCAGTCCAAGAAAAGCTACGCCATCTATACCGATGTGAAATACCGGCTGGGCGATGCGCTGACGTTGCGTGGGGGCCTGCGCTTCACCCATGATACCGGTGAGCAGACCGATTTCCAATCCGATGCCTTCGGGGTTGACGAGGTGCTGGTCGCCAATCTGATCCCGCTGTCCAATCTGAAATATTCGAACGACAACTGGTCGGGCAAGATCGGCCTCGATTACAAGCTGGCGGCCGGCAATCTGCTCTACGCCAGCTTCAGCCGGGGTTATCGCGCACCTAGCTTCAACGCGCAGGCCTTTTTCGATCCGTCAGAGCTTTCCGTCGCCAAGCCCGAGAAGGTGACGTCTTACGAGGTGGGCGCCAAGACCCAGTTCGCCGACCGGCGGATCACGCTCAATATGGCCGCGTTCTATTATGACTACCGCAATCAGCAGTTCATCAATGTCGATCCGTCAAGCGCTGCGCAGACGCTGTTGAACGTCCCCCAATCGCGGATCTATGGCGGGGAGGCCGATCTTTCGGTGCGGGCGAGCGACCGGCTTTCGTTCCGGGCGGGCCTTGGCCTGCTGGCGACCAGGATCATCACCGGAACTTTGAGCGGCACGGATATTTCGGGCAGCCGGTTGTCCAACGCCCCATCGCTCAACTTTAACGCCGGGGCCGATCTGACCGTACTTGATGGCGGCATCGGCAAGCTTTCACTCCACCCCGACCTGTCCTACCAGTCGAGCCAGTTCTTCGAAGTGCTGAATATCCCCCGCCTGCGCCAGACCAGCTATGCGCTGGTTGGTGGGCATATCGATTATGAAAGCGCCAACGGACGCTGGTCGGGCTCGATCTGGGGCAAAAACCTGGCCAACAAGCAGTACTTCACCTCGCGCGTGGATCTGCTGGCCGGCTTTGGCTTTGACTACAACCATGTCGGCACACCGCGCACTTATGGTATAAGCGTCGGATACAAATTCTGAGCTAGCAAGCTGGCAATTGGAGAGGTTTTATGTCGAGCTACAAACTGCTGATCGGCGGCAGGCTGGTCGATGGCGATCAGTCGATGGATGTCGTCAACCCGGCAACCGGAGCGGCCTTCGTGACGGTTCCCCGCGCCTCGGTGCGGCAGGCGGATGAGGCGATTGCGGCAGCCAAGGCGGCTCTGCCGGGCTGGGCGGCGGTGCCGTTCGCGCAGCGGCAGGCCAAGCTGGTGGAACTGGCCGATGCGATC
>JAYVKX010000075.1:0-7244 GCA_043768005.1 Novosphingobium sp.
GAGCCATTTGCGGACCAGCTCGGGATATTCGCGCAAGGCCTCCGAAATCGAGCGGAAAATCACCCCGGCGCGTTCCAATTCGGCGCGGAAGGTGGTGGCAACGCTGACACTGTCAAACACCGCATCGACCGCAACCTTGCGCGCGCCTTCGACGCCGGCGAGGAACTTCTGCTCCTCGATCGGGATGCCAAGCTTTTCGTAAACCCGCAAAATTTCCGGATCGACTTCGTCGAGCGAACCCAGCTTGGGCTTCTCCTTGGGGGCGGCGTAGTAATAGGCGTCCTGGTAATCGATCGGCGGAACATTGAGCTTGGCCCAATCGGGCGGGGTCATGGTCAGCCAGTGGCGATAGGCCTTGAGGCGTTGTTCCAGCATCCAGTCCGGCTCGTTCTTCTTGGCCGAGATGAACCGGACGGTGTCTTCGTTCAGGCCCTTGGGCGCAAATTCCTGCTCGATGTCGGACGAAAAGCCCCACTCGTAGGTTTCGAGGCTTTTGGCCGCATCGCGCGCGGCCTGATCCTTGACGGGGGCGTTGTCGGTCATGCCGCCGCCCCGGATTCTGCGATTTGGGCCAGGCGGGTCAGCGGCACTTCGGCCAGCGCGCCGCGCATCGCCTGATTGACCAGACCCCAGTGCGGGCGAACCGTGCAGGCGCTTTCCAGCCCGCAATCATGGCGGCCATGCTCGCTGCACGAGGTCAGCGTGATCGGGCCTTCCACCGCCTCGACAATATCGGCCAGCGTGATCGCGGCGGCCGGGCGCGCGAGCTTGAGCCCGCCGCCTACCCCGCGCGACGAGCGCAGCAGGCCAGCGGCGGTCAGCGTGCTGACCAGCTTTTGCACCGTTGGCACCGGCAGCCCGGTTTCCTGGGCCAGCTGCGCCGCACTGACGCGCAGACCGCCGCAATGACGCGCGGCGGCGCTCATCGTCACAACGGCGTAATCGGCCATACTGGAGAGGCGCATATCGGGCTTCCCGGTTAAATCAGAGTGATTCGTTCCAGTTTATCTAAGCCTGATTTGCGGCGATTTCAATCCTCGGGAATTGCGGCAAGCCCCGGCGTGATCTGGCGGAAGTTGCGGATATCGAGCAGCGCATCAAGGATTGGCTGCTCGCTATCGCCCAGCCGGGCCGGGGTGCGCCCGGCAAACAGCCGGATCTCGCGGATCAGATGCGACTGATCGTAAAACAGATTGAGCAGCTTGGCGATCTGCTCGTCGCTGGTCTCGGACGATTGCAGCAGCGCCGCGACCCGCAAGGCCCGGTATTTGCGCACCAGCTGTTTGGGCGTGACGCCATAGTAGCGCACGACCAGCCGCTGCAGCTGACGCTCTGAATAGCCGGAGCCATCGATCAGCGCATCCAGCGGGGGATCAAGGCTGCTCGACAACCAGGTAGTGATCTGCCCCATCAGCGCATCATGGCGCGGGTTAAGCGGACGCAGCCGCGCCGCGATGAACTCGGAAAGCTCGGCGCACATCGCCGCTGGCGACATCGCGCCGCTCGCATAAGCGGCGCGGAACCTGGCAGCCAGCGCCGTCACCGCTGGCCCGAGCCACGCGCCCGCATCATACAGCCGGTTGCCATGTTGATCGGCGCGCAGGCCGGTAAACGCCGCCCAGCCGCGCGGCAACAGCGCTGCGCCGACACAATGGAATGGTCCGTCCACTTCGAACGGCACGGCCACCGCACAAGGTGTCAGCAGCGAAGCCGGATGCGAGGGATCGGTGATCCCGCTGGCAAAATGCATCTGCCCCTGGCCGCGCAGGAAAATATACAGAAAGCCCACCGCTGCAGGCTGCATGTCACGAATTTCCACTTCGTCGCAGGAGAAGTGAAACAGCGTGGTGACATAGGGATGAAGCGGTGCAGGCGCGGCAAAGTAGTCAAGCCTGATCAACTGCTGGCGGGTAAGCTCCGCTTCGGCAAAGGCGGCCAGCGTTTGGCTGGCTTTGCTGGTAATGGCATCCATCATTAACCCCCGTCTTGTTCCAGACTAGTGGTTTTACCTGATCTCGCCACAAAAAAAGCGGCCCCCGGCAATCAAGCCAGTGGGCCGCTAGAAAGTTCAGAACTCGATGCTGAAAAGCTCCGAGCCCTTCGGGTCGCCCGATCTGGCTAGGCCGCAATATTGATTCGGAATTGTATGGAATCGACAATATTGCCCGATTATGAACGATAAAGCGTCAAAACAATCGATATTATTGTTGCGGTTGAATGGTTTCAGCCAATCCATCGACAGCCACAGATGCCGGTGCCATAGCGATTCGATGTTCTATGCACTGCTTCGCCCCGCCCTGTTTCTGCTCGATGCCGAACCTGCCCATGCCCTGGCTCTGGCCGCGCTGAAGGCGCTCCCGCTGGGTGGTACTACTTGCGGCGGCCCGCTGGCGATCAGCGTGGCGGGGCTCAATTTCCCCAACCCGTTGGGAATGGCCGCCGGTTTCGACAAGAACGCCGAAGTGCCCGATGCGCTGCTCGGCGTCGGCTTCGGCTTTGCCGAGGTCGGCTCGATCACGCCCTTGCCGCAGGACGGCAACCCCAGGCCGCGGATGTTCCGCCTGGCCGAGGATCAGGGTGTGATCAACCGGATGGGCTTCAACAATGGCGGGGCAGAGGCAGCCTGCGCCCGGCTGATGCTCAGGCGGGGGCGGCCCGGAATCGTCGGGGCCAATATCGGGGCGAACAAGGATTCCGCAAACCGGATTGCCGATTATGCGGTGATGACCCGGTTGATGGCCCCGCTGGCCAGCTATCTGGCGGTCAATATCAGCAGCCCCAACACGCCCGGGCTGCGCGCGCTGCAGGATGAAGCCGCGCTGACCGAGCTGCTGGATGCGGTGATGGAGGCGCGCGGGGCAAGCGCGCTGCCGGTGTTCCTGAAAGTCGCGCCCGATCTTGAGCCGGCTGATATTGATGCGATCTGCCGGATCGCGATCGATCGCAAGCTGGCCGCGCTGATCGTTGCCAACACCACCATTGCGCGGCCCCCGCTGAAATCGCGCCACGCCGCCGAAGCTGGCGGGCTGTCTGGTGCGCCGCTTAAGGATCTGGCCCAGCAGCGGCTGCGTGATTTCCGGCGGGCGAGCGGCGGAGCGATTCCGCTGATCGGGGTGGGCGGGATCGCCAGCGCCGAGGATGCCTGGGCCAGGATCCGCGCCGGGGCCAGCCTGGTCCAGCTGTATAGCGCGATGGTCTATGCCGGGCCGGGGATTGCGCACAAGCTGCTGCGCGGGCTGGAACGACTGATGCAGCGCGATGGCTTTGCCACCATTGCCGAGGCGGTCGGAACCGAATAGCCTTGCCGCCATGACCAGAAATATCCTGCTCGCTTTCGCCGCCCCGCTGCTGCTGGGTGCCTGCGCCACCGTTCCCGTCCCGCGCGCGGCGGGCACCTATGACAAAGGTATGGTCAGCGCCGCCGATCCACGCGCGGCGGACTCCGGGGCCGAAATGCTGCGCGCTGGTGGCAGTGCCAGCGATGCAGTGCTGGCGACAATGCTGGCGCTGACGGTGGTCGAGCCGCAAAGCTCTGGCATCGGCGGCGGCGGGTTTCTGGTCATCGATGATGGCACGGGCCGAATCGAGACGATCGATGGCCGCGAAACCGCACCGATGGCCGCCGGACCGCAGTGGTTCTTTGCAGATGGCCAGCCGCTGAGCGTGGCGCAGGCGATCCCGGGCGGGCGCAGCGTTGGGGTTCCCGGCAATCTGCGGTTGATGGAAGCCGCGCATCGCCGCCACGGCAAGCTGGCGTGGAAGGCGCTGTTCGGCCCGGCCATCCGGCTGGCCCGCGATGGCTTTGTGATGACCCCGCGGCTGAACGGCGCGCTCGCCCGGTTCCGCGAAACCGGCGCGATGACCGCGCAGGCCCGCGCGCTCTATTATCAGGCCGATGGCAATCCGCTGCCCGCCGGGACGCTGATCAGGAACCCGGCGCTGGCCCGCTTCCTCGAACAGCTGGCCGCACATGGCGCGGACAGTTTCTATGCCGGGCCCAATGCGCAGGCGATCGCCGCTGCGGTATCCACCGCGCCGCGCAACCCCGCGCCGATGACGGTGGGCGATCTTGCCGCCTATTCTGCCAAGCCGCGCGCGCCGGTGTGCACGC
The DNA here is from genome assembly GCA_043768005.1 of Novosphingobium sp. Taxonomy (GTDB): domain Bacteria; phylum Pseudomonadota; class Alphaproteobacteria; order Sphingomonadales; family Sphingomonadaceae; genus Novosphingobium. Next base: position 4,112 of record JAYVKX010000075.1, read on the forward strand.
TCTATCGCCGCTACAAGATTTGCGGGATAGGCCCGCCTTCATCCGGTGCGACGACGGTGCAGGGCACGCTGGGCCTGCTCGAACGGTTTGATCTGCGCGGGCTGGGCAAGGATGATCCGCGCAGCTGGCACTTGATCGCCGAGGCGGAGCGGCTGGCCTATGCTGACCGCGAGCGCTATCTGGCTGATCCCGATTTCATCGCGGTGCCGGTGGCCGGGTTGCTCGCGCCCGATTACCTGGCGGCGCGTTCGCAGCTGATCGCTATCGACCGGACCATGCCATCGGCCGCCCCGGGCAATCCCGCCGGGGCCCGCGTGGCGCTGGCCGATGGCCTGACCGCAGATGTCCCCTCAACCTCGCATTTCGTGGCGATTGACCGCGCCGGGCAAAGCGTCACCATGACCTCGACCATCGAAAGCGCGTTTGGTTCGGGGTTGATGGTCGGCGGCTATTTCCTCAACAACGAGCTGACCGATCTCAGTGTGATCCCCGATCGCGGCGGGGTGCTGATCGCCAACCGGGTGGAAGGCGGCAAGCGTCCGCGCAGCTCGATGGCCCCGACGCTGGTCTATAGCCCGGACGGACGCCTGCGACTGGCACTTGGCGCAGCAGGCGGGGCGACGATACCCGCGCAGGTTTTGAAAGCGATCATCGCGGTGATCGATTGGGATCTGCCCGCGCAGGATGCGATTGCCCTGCCGGTGATTTTCGCGCCGGGCGGCAATGTGGTGTTCATCGAGAAAGGCAGCCCGATGGAGGCAATGATCCCTGCCTTGCGCGCGCTGGGCCACGGCGAAATCCAGCCGCGTGAGCCCAGCTTCAAGGCCAATGCGATCGAAGTTGTCGGCGGCATGCTGGTGGGCGCGGCCGATCCGCGCAGCGAAGGGCGCGCGGTGACAGAATAGGCTGCGCGGCGCTTGCCGCTGAGGCAAAGCGACCTTACACAATTAGCCGATAAATCGCCGCGACATGATGGCGTGACTGAGCAAGAGGGGCCAGGCCAAGGTGCAGCTTTCTGATATCCAGACCGCCAGCAATCTCGTGACGCTGTTTCTGGCGCGCGCCGATGCGCGGGGGGACAGGCCGTTTCTTTCTGCCAAGCGCAATGGCGCATGGCAGGCGCTGAGCTGGGCCGAGGTTGCCCGGCAGGTCTGCCTATTGGCGCAAAGCCTGCGCGCGCTGGGGCTTAACCCTGGCGACCGGGTGATGCTGGTCTCCGAAAACCGCCCCGAATGGTGCATTGCCGATCTTGGGATCATGGCGGCAGGCTGCATCACCGTGCCAGCCTATGTCACCAATACCGAGCGCGATCATCTGCATGTGCTGGAAAATTCCGGCGCGCGGGCGGTGATCGTCGCCAATCCCAAACTGGCCAAACCGTTGCTGCCGGCGATCCTGCGCTCGGGCCGGGGCAGTATCGTGATCGGGATCGAGCCGCTGGGCCAGACTCAGGCCGGGGCGATCGAATATCACGAATGGGCAGCGTTGATGAACGGTGATGCGGCAGCGGCACGAAGCGCCGTCGGCACCCGGATCGCCGGGATTACCCGGGCTGAAACCGCCTGCATCATCTATACCAGCGGCACCGGTGGTGCGCCGCGCGGGGTGATGCAGCACCACGGCGCGATCCTGTGCAATGCCTATGGCGCGGCGCTGGTGCTGGAGGAAGATTTCGGCCTGGCGGACGAGGTGTTCCTTTCGTTCCTGCCGCTTAGCCACGCCTATGAACATAGCGGCGGACAGTTTCTGCCGATCGGGCTGGGCGCGGAAATCTTCTATTCCGAAGGGCTGGAAAAGCTCGCCAGCAATATCGAGGAAGTCCGCCCGACGATCATGGTGGTGGTCCCGCGGCTGTTTGAAGTGCTGCGGACCCGGATCATGAAGCAGATCGAAAAACAGGGCCGCCTGGCCGGTTACATGATGGACCGCGCGCTGATCATCGGTGAACAAAAGGCCGGGGGGCGGCGCGGTGGCAAGGGGCGGCTGCGTGACCGGCCGATGGATTTCATCCTTGAAAAAGCGCTGCGGCCCAAGATTCGCCAGAAATTCGGCGGGCGGATGAAGGCGATGGTTTCAGGCGGCGCGCCGCTTAATCCTGACATCGGCGTATTCTTCGATGCGATGGGGCTGACCGTGCTGCAAGGCTATGGTCAGACCGAGGCTGGCCCGGTGATCAGCTGCAACCGGCCCCGCGCAGGGATCAAGATGGACACCGTCGGCCCGCCGCTGAGCGGAGTGACGGTGAAGATCGCCAGCGACGGTGAAATTCTGGTCCAGGGCGAACTGGTCATGCACGGCTATTGGCAAAACCAGACCGAAACGGACCGGGTGTTGCTGCCAGACCCGGCCGGGCCGGACCATGGCGTCTGGCTGCACACCGGCGATATCGGCCATATCGATGATCAGGGCCGGATCGTGATCACCGATCGCAAGAAGGATATGATCGTCAACGACAAGGGCGATAATGTCTCCCCCCAGAAGATCGAGGGAATGCTGACCCTTCAGCCGGAAATCTCGCAGGCGATGGTGACGGGTGACAAGCGGCCCTATCTGGTCGGGCTGATCGTGCCCGATCCCGAATGGGCGCTCGATTGGGCCCGCGCTCAGGACGAAAAGTTCGATTTCCACGCGCTGCAGGATCTTCCCGTCTTCCGCAGCGCGGTGCGCGCCGCGGTGGACCGGGTCAATCAGGATCTCAGCGTGACCGAAAAGATCCGCCAGATCGCCTTTGCCGACGAAGCGTTCAGCATCGAGAACGAGGAAATGACCCCAAGCTTGAAGATCCGCCGTCACAAGCTGAAGGAGCGTTACGGAGAGCGGCTGGACGGGCTGTATCGGGGGTGAGGCTAGTGCCGCGCTTGAAACATTTCGTGTTTCTGCCTGCCTGCATCGGCTTGGTTCTCTCGGCCCTGCCGCTTGCTGGTTCTGCGACGCGTCCCGTGCCGCTGCCCGGTGCGCTTGAGGCCGGCTGGCTGGGCAAGCCCGTCTGCGAGCTGCTCTACAATACCACGGCCGAGCGGGTGCTGCGCTGCACCTTTCCGCCCGGCACCGGGCACGAACGCCACTTTCACCCGCGCCACTTCGGTTATGCGATTGCCGGAGGGACGATGCGGATCACCACTGCTGCCGGCAC
>JAYVKX010000076.1:0-2137 GCA_043768005.1 Novosphingobium sp.
AGCGTGTTGATCCGCCGGGTCAGCCGCCAGCCTTTGGCCTTGTGGAGCAGCCACATCGGCAGCATCCCCAGCAGGAATGAGATCAGCACGATGAACCCCACCGGCCAGTTGAAATGAAGATAGCCCGCCTCCACCGGCCAGATGTTCACCGGCGTCGGGGTCCAGTTGATGGCGATGAACGCCACCATCGCGATTGTGATGACCACCCAGGTGATCGTCCGAATAAATTGCATGCGCCGCGGCCTCCTTCCCTTTGAACTAGCTGGGGTAATGCTAGGCGGGAAACGCGGCGTTGGGAAGGGCGGCAATCAATCCTTCCCGGCACGTAGAGGGGAACCACCGAAGGCGGTGGAGGGGCACGGGCGGTGGTCGCTACAACGAGAAGTCGGGACTACTGTCCGTGCCCCTCCCCCAAGAGGAAGGATTACTCGCCAAACACCCGCGCGAAAATCCGGTCGACCTGGGCGAAGTGATATTCCAGCCCGAAGCTCGCCTCCAGCTGATCGGCCGGTACTTTTGCGGCAACCTCGGGATCGGCCTTGAGCAGTTCGAGCAAGGACAACGCACCGTCGCTTTCCCATACTTTCATCGCATTGCGTTGCACCAGCCGGTAGCTGTCCTCACGGCTCATCCCGGCTTGGGTCAGTGCCAGCAGCACCCGCTGCGAGTGGACCAGCCCGCCCATCCGATCGAGGTTGCGCTGCATCCGTTCGGGGTAGATCAGCAGCTTGTCGATCACGCCGGTCAGCCGTCCCAGCGCAAAATCCAACGTGATAGTGGCATCCGGCCCGAAATAGCGTTCCACCGATGAGTGCGAAATATCCCGCTCATGCCACAGCGCGACATTCTCCAGCGCGGGAACCACTGCGGCGCGGACTACGCGGGCGAGGCCGGTGAGGTTTTCGGTCAGGATCGGATTGCGCTTGTGCGGCATGGCGGACGAGCCTTTCTGGCCCGGCGAGAAATATTCCTCCGCCTCCAGCACTTCGGTGCGCTGGAGATGGCGGATTTCCGTCGCCAGCCGCTCGATCGAGCTGGCGATCACGCCCAGCGTGGCAAAATACATCGCATGGCGATCACGCGGGATCACCTGGGTGGAAACCGGCTCGACGCTCAGCCCAAGTTTCTCGGCGACATATTCCTCCACCGCCGGATCGATATTGGCAAAGGTGCCAACCGCACCCGAAATGGCGCAAGTGGCAATCTCGGCGCGGGCATTGATCAGCCGTGCCTTGGCCCGCGCAAATTCGGCATAAGCCTGCGCCAGCTTGAGCCCGAAAGTGGTCGGCTCGGCATGGATGCCGTGGCTGCGGCCGATGGTCGGCGTATGCTTGTGTTCAATGGCCCGGCGTTTGATCGCCGCAAGCAAAGCGTCGAGATCGTCGAGCAAAATATCGCTGGCCCTGACCAGTTGCAGGTTCAGCGTGGTGTCCAGCACATCGCTGCTGGTCATGCCTTGGTGCATGAAGCGCGCCTCATCGCCCACTTGCTCGGCCACCCAGGTCAGGAAGGCGATCACATCATGCTTGGTAACCGCTTCGATCGCATCAATCGCGGCAACATCGATCTTGGGATTGGTCGCCCACCAATCCCACAACGCCTTGCCCGCGCTGATGGGAACCACGCCGAGCTGGCCCAGCCTGTCGGTGGCATGGGCTTCAATCTCGAACCAGATGGCAAAGCGCGCCTCCGGCTCCCAGATCGCAGTCATCGCGGGGCGGGAATAGCGGGGGACCATGTTCGACTCCGGAATTTGGGGTATGGACGAGCCGCTAGGGCGGAGGGGCTGCGAAGGCAAGGACGGGCGTTATTTGCGCCATGCGAAACCCAGCGCCGTTTCCCCCGTGGCTGTCCCATCCTGATCAAACCGGCGCTCGATAATCCGGCCAGTTCCGGCCCGATCCACCAGCACCACGGTTGAACAGCGGGTTCCGTAAGCCGGACGATGGATGAATACCGGGGTTTGCGCGGCTTCATCGGTGATGTCGGAAGGCTCATCGGGGGCGATGCCGATTGGCGGCAGTTGTTCATTACGCAGCGCGGCGAACAGCGGCTCCACCTCGGGGCTTTCGCTGACCAGCCAATCGGTCAGCGCGGCCTTAAGCTGCAGCGTCTTGGGCCACGGCTCGTCCAGCGC
>JAYVKX010000077.1:0-12458 GCA_043768005.1 Novosphingobium sp.
CAAATCGGCACGGTGAAGATCACCCGCCAGCCAACAAATTCAAACGGCGGTACTTCGCGCACCAGCATCAGGTACAGCGGCAGCAATCCCCAGATCAGATGGGCCCCAAGTGCCATGGTATAGCCGCTGGAGCCGGGCTTGCTGGCGCTGGTGCTGGTCATCTGTCACTCGCCATATGGGACTGGAGCCACCCGGCTAGCCGCCTGCCTGGCGCGCGGCAAGTCTCGGCTCATCAGCAAATTTTCCTCGATTCAACGAAAAGGTGAATTCTGTCGGGATTGTTGCCGTCTGTTCAGTTTGGAAGGCTTAAGCATGAACAGGTGTTCGGGACACAATCCCGCGAGCGACAAAATCTGATGCAGGAGGATACAATGCGGAACCTCAGGAACAAAGCAATTCTGGCCCTGGCCGTCCCCGGCCTGCTGGCCGCATCGTTTCCGGCGATGGCCGCCCCTGCCAGCCATGCTGTAGCCGGTCACGCGGTTGTAACCGGCAGTGACGGCGGCTGGAACCATGATCGCGGGCGGCATCGCGGCTGGGATAAGCGTGGCTGGGAAAATCGCGGCCGCGATGATTATCGTCAGGGTAGTTACCGCAATGATGGCTACCGCGACGAAGACGACAACGAGGATGAGTACCGCAGCGGAAGCTATGGCGGCGGAGGCTATCGTCAGCGCGCCTATTATGACGAGCCGGTATACGCCAACACCCGCGTCTGGCGCGGGGAAGATGGCCGTCAGTATTGCCGTCATAATGATGGCACCACGGGGCTTGTGATTGGCGGCGCGGCTGGTGCTTTGCTAGGCCGTGAGGTTGCCGGGCGGCACGGGGATCGCACACTTGGCGCGATCCTGGGCGCAGCTGGCGGAGCTTTGCTGGGCCGGGCGGTCGATCGAAACAATTCACGCTGCCGTTAAACCAGCGAGGCATTACAAGCTGACGCCGCGGGTCGCACCTGGCGCTGTCGGGCACCCCTGGTCGATGGCCAGGGGTGCCCGATTGTGGTTGCCCGCCCGCGACAAACACTTGTTAAACTTTGCAGGCGATGGCTATTCGGCGATTAAGCTTGGGAAGTGTTCTGCCATGTCGATCCAGTTGGTCAAACTCGCTCCGCTATTGGCGCTGGCGCTGGTTGCTTGCGGGCAGAACCAGTCGGCCGGCCCGAACGCGGGGGATGATGATCCGGCGCTGACCGGCGCGCTTGCGGATCAGATCATGATCGATCCCGATCTTGCGGGTCAAAACCGCGGCAATGCTGCGCTCTCGGGCGGCGGCCCGGCCAATGGGGAACTCCCCGCGCCTGACCGCAGCCCCGAAGCTGCCGCAGCGGCACTGGCCGATGCGGTCAAGCTAGCGGGCGGCAGCTTGCAAGCAGCGCCAGCGCCGGGCACCGGACCGGCTACATCACCTGCCAATGACGTGGTTACGGCAGCCGCCATGGCGCAAATCCTGCCGGGCGCAGGGGCCAATTGCGCGGACAAGGTGAACTATACCGCAGCCTGGGCGGCCAAGCTGCCAGCCGCGCTGGCGATCTATCCGCGTGGCGCGGTTCAGGAAGCGGCCGGAACTGATCAGGACGGGTGCCAGCTGCGCGTGGTCAACTTCGTCACTCCGGTCGGGGTCAAGGATGTGATCGACTACTATTACACGCGCAGCCGCAGAGCAGGCTATGCTGTCAGTTACCGGATGGAAGGCACCGATCACGTGCTGGGCGGCAGCAAGCAGGCCGCTGGTTTCGTGATCTATGTTCGCAAGCTTGCGGACGGGCAGAGCGAGGTTGACCTTGCCGCCAATGGCAGCTGAGCAGCTTCAGCTTTCGCGCAAGCCCACCCCGATCATCGCGCGCGGCTGCTCCATCTCGTTCGAGGCGACCGGATAGGCGCAGTAATCGGCGGCATAATAGGCGCTCGGGCGGTGGTTACCCGATAGGCCCACCCCGCCAAACGGCGCGGCAGACGAGGCACCATTGGTTGGCCGGTTCCAGTTGATTACCCCGGCGCGGATATTGGCCCAGAAGCGGTTGTAATCCTGGGGATTGCCGCCGATCAATGAGGCTGCCAGGCCAAACCTTGTATTGTTGGCCTCTGCAATCGCTTCATCGAAATCGCTGACCCGAACCACTTGGAGCAGCGGGCCGAACAACTCAACGTCAGGGCGATCCTTCACATTGGTCACATCGATGATCGAGGGTGAAAGGAACGGCAGATCATCGCGCGGGCGGATCAGATGCTTGATCGCCTTGCCGCCATGGCTGAGCAGATAAAGAAAGCTTTCGGTCAGCCCATCGGCAGAGGCATTGTCGATCACCGGGCCCATGAACGGCGCAGGTTCATCAAATGGCGCGCCAACGATGATCCGGTCGGCCAGGCGCTTAACCTCGGCAATCACCTCATCATACATCGATGATTTGATGATCAGCCGCCGCCCGGCGCTGCAGCGCTGCCCGGCAGAAGTGAAGGCGGACTGGATGACCAGTGCTGCCGCATCGGTGATCTTGGGGGTATCCCACACCACCATCGGGTTGTTGCCGCCCATTTCCAGCGCCACGATCTTGTCCGGCCGCGCCGCCAGCTTGCGGTTGATCGCGATGCCGACATGGGCGGAACCGGTGAACAGCACGCCATCCACCCCGTCATGCGCGACCAGTGCCTGGCCTTCCTCGGGTCCGCCGATCAGCACCTGGACGATCGCGGCGGAAATCCCGGCGCGGTGAAAACATTGGGCCAGCAATTCGCCGGTTGCAGGGGTTTTTTCGCTCGGCTTGAAGATGATCGCATTGCCCGCGATCAGCGCGGGCACGATGTGGCCATTGGGCAGATGCGCCGGGAAGTTATACGGCCCAAGCACCGCCATCACTCCATGCGGCTTGTGCCGCAGCGCAGCGGTTCCTTGCATCGCATTGTCTAGCTTGCGCTGCGAGGTCCGGTCCGCATAGGCGCGGATCGAAATTTCGACCTTGTTGATGACGCTTTCGACTTCGGTGCGCGCTTCCCACAAAGGCTTGCCGGTTTCGCGTGCGATCAGCGTAGCTAGCTTTTCGTTCTCTTTGCGGACTTCATTGGCAAAACGGCGAACCAGCTCCATCCGGGTGGAAAGTGGCTGCGCGGCCCATGCGGGCCAGGCCCGGCGGGCACGGCCAACCACATCATCAACATTGCCGCGCGTGCCGCGCCACAGCTGCGCGCCCGTTGCCGGTTCATAGGAAATGATATCTGTCGTTTTCACTTGCGCGCCCCAAGCTGATCGGTTGCATTGGCCGATATTTCCAGTGCTTTAGCCGTATGAGCCATACAAAGGAAGTGTTTGGAACAGGCTTGGTATGCATGAAAAAATTGGCGTTAAACCATTGGTCCCAAAGCCTGTCCCAGGCGGCGGATGGCGGTTAATTGTTCGGCCAGCGGGGCCCAGTCGTCGGTATCGGCAATCGTGGTCCAAATCCGCTCAACCTCGGAGCTGATCAGCGATGGCGGCGCGGGTTCATCCCAGATCGGATGCGGTGTGCCGATGGGGGTATATTCGCGCAGCAGATCACCGAACTGGTCTTCTGGTGCATTGCGGCCAAAGCGGTGGCGGTGGAAGAAGGTGTCGGGGCTGGCCCCGCTGTCCCGCATCGCTGCCTCAGCCACGGCAATCAGCGCGCCGTCTGCATCAAACCCGCGCGTGGCCAGGCCCAGCCGCCACAGGAACCGCTTCGCCAGGGCAGCCTGATACAGCGGCCCAAACCGTTCCAGCGCAGCAATCAGCGGCGGTGCATCGACCAATTGGCGCAGCGCCACGGCCAGCTGGCCGCAGTTCCAGTGGATCGCCTCGGGCTGGCGGCCAAAGCTGTAGAGCCCCGAGTGGTCGAAATAAGCGGCGGTGAAGGTCGGATCCCAAGCTGGCAGCCAGCGCCACGGGCCATAATCGAAACTTTCGCCCGAGATGTTCATATTGTCGGTATTGAGCACTCCGTGGACAAAGCCTGCAGCCATATAGGATGCGGCCATATCGGCCATCCTTTCTACCACCTGATGCAGCAGGATTGCCGCCGACTCATCCCGGCCGGGAGCATCCTCGGGCGGGGGCGGGCCGGGAAACTGAGCCAGGCAATAATCCACCAGCGCGGCCATATGCTCACCCTCGCCAAGAAAGGCGAGGCGCTGGAAACTGCCGAAGCGGATATGCCCATGGCTCAGCCGCACCAGCACTGCTGCGCGGGTGGGTGATGGCTCGTCACTGCGCATCAGATCCTCGCCGGTTTCGACCACCGAGAAGGTCTTGCTGGTATTGGCCCCCAGCGCTTCAAGCATTTCGGTGGCGAGGATTTCGCGCACCGCGCCTTTCAGCGTTAGCCGCCCATCGCCGTCGCGGCTCCACGGGGTCTGGCCCGATCCTTTGGTACCCAGATCAAGCAGCCGTTCCGCCCCATCGCGCAATTGCGCAAACAGAAAGCCCCGGCCATCGCCAAGATCGGGGTTATAGCTGCGGAACTGATGGCCGTGATAGCGCAGCGCCAGCGGCTGCGGCAGATTGCCCACTAGCGGAGTGAAGCTGCCGAAATGACCCAACCATTGTTCGTCGCTCAGCCCCTCCAGCCCCACCGCCGGGGCCCAGCGGTGGTTGCGAAAGCGCAATTGCGCCCGCGGAAACCGCGCAGCCTCCACCGGATCGCCCAGCCAGCTGGCCAAAGCAGAGATCGGAGTTTCAGGATGATAGCCAGTGGCTTGCGGTTCGGCGCGCATCAGGCGATAGTGGGACGCGCCTGCGAAATCCGCAAGTACAGCGATGATACGGCGACAAATCCGGTGGGGGCATAAGCCAAGCGCAATGAGTGAATTCGCCGATTGTTTCTGGACCAGCCGCGATGGGCTGAAGCTCCACTACCGGGATTATGCAGGTGGTGCCGGGCAGGATCGGCCGCCGGTGCTATGCCTGCCGGGCCTGACCCGTAATGCCCGCGATTTTGAACGACTTGCGGCGCATCTGGCCGGTGAATGGCGGGTGATCTGCCCGGATCTGCGTGGCCGCGGCGATAGCGGTTATGCCAAGGATTCAGCCAGTTATAATCCGCTGCAATATGCTGATGATCTGGCCGCGCTGTTTGAACAGGCCGGGCTGACCAGCGTGGTCGCCATCGGCACCTCGCTGGGCGGATTATTGACGATGATCCTGGCGATGTCCGGGCCGGAACGGATGGCGGGTGCCGTCCTCAACGATATTGGACCCGAGGTTGATGCAGCCGGGATTGAACGGATTCGCGGCTATGTCGGGCAGGGGCGCAGCTTTCCCACCTGGATGCACGCCGCCCGCGCGCTGGAAGAATCGCAAGGATCATCCTTCCCCGATTTCGAGATTTCAGATTGGGTTTCGATGGCCAAACGCTGCATGATGGTTGGCGGTAACGGGCGGATCCATTTCGATTATGACATGAAGATCGCTGAACCTTTTTCCAAGCCAGGGGGTGAGGCAGGGGTTGATCTGTGGCCCGGGCTTGATGCGCTGGCGGGCAGGCCGTCACTGCTACTGCGCGGGGAAATGTCGGATATTCTGTCCGCAGACACGCACCGCCGGATGGCCGCGCGCTTGCCGCTGGCCGAGGCGGTGGTGGTACCGCACGTGGGCCATGCTCCGACATTGGACGAGCCGGAAGCTGTGGCCGCGATCGAGCGGTTGCTTGCCCGCGTCAAATGAGCGGTTCGAAGCTCAAGGTTCTTCATCTTCATTCCAGCTTTCAAGCCGGCGGCAAGGAATTGCGCGCGGCCAAGCTGATGAATGCGTTTGGTCCGGATATCGAACACACCATCGTTTCCGCCCAGCCCGAAGCGCTTGGCGCGGCCAGCGCGATTGACCGCGCCATCCCGGTCAGCTTTCCCGCCGATTTCCCCGCACTTGCCGGGCGGCCCACGCCCGCCCGCCTGATGCGGATCGCCAAGGCGATGCTGGGGCACGATCTGGTGCTGACCTATAATTGGGGGGCGATGGATGCGGTGATGGCCCGCACGCTTTATTCCAAGGTCTATGATCTGCCGCCGCTGGTCCATCACGAGGATGGCTTCAATCAGGACGAGGCGGTGAAGCTCAAGACAGGGCGCAACTGGTATCGACGGATCGCGCTGGGCCGGGCGCAGGCGCTGATCGTGCCATCCGAACGGCTGGAAGATATCGCGATGACGGTGTGGCACCAGCCACCGGGTAAGATTCACCGGATCGTCAATGGGATTCAGGTTGCGACCTATGGCAAAAAGCCCGCGCGCGATGCCTTGCCCCGCATCATCAAACATCCCGGCGAGCTGTGGCTGGGGACGCTGGCCGGGCTGCGCCGGGTCAAGAACCTGCCCCGGCTGGTCCGCGCCTTTGCCGCCATGCCGCAGGAATGGCAGCTGGTGATTTTGGGCGAGGGGCCTGAGCGTGAGGCGATCCGCGCCGAGGCCATCGCCCTTTCGATCGGCCACCGGGTGCATCTGCCCGGCTTTGCCGCTGATCCGGCCAGAGTAATCGGGCTGTTCGATCTGTTCGCACTGTCATCCGATAGCGAGCAGTTTCCGATTTCGGTGGTCGAGGCGATGGCAGCGGGGCTGGCGGTAGTCTCGCCCAAGGTCGGTGATATCGAGATGATGGTGGCACTGGAAAACCGCCCCTATCTTGCATCGCCGGGCGATGAAGCGGGATTGACCGATGCGCTGGCCGTGCTGGCCTCCAATCCGGCAGAACGGCGGCTGATTGGCGCGGCCAACCGCAAGATTGCGGCAGAGGAATTTGATGAGGCGCGGATGGTTTCGGCCTATCGCGCCGTCTATTCCCGGGCGATGCGGCGCGGCACTTTCCCGTGACTTGATCGTTCACACCCGCTTCACCCTGGAGTGGGCACATATCAAACGTTGAAAAGGCCCGCCCATCCGCTAAACAGCCCGCTAGATTGACCCAACCCAAGCGAAAGCCTGCTGCATTGGCCCTGCGACCGAATTCTCCCGAACAAAAAGAAGAACAAAAAGCCGCTGAGCAGGATGTGTTCCTGCGTGAGGTGGATGAGGCGCTGCGCCAGGACCAGATGTTGGGTCTGGCCAAGCGCTATGGCCTGACGCTTGGCGTGGCGGCGGGTGCCGGGCTGCTGGCGCTGGCGGGCTATCTATATTGTGATCACAGCACCAATCAGGCCGCTGCAGAGCGCGGGGAGCGCTATATGATCGCGCTCGATCGGCTGGATGCGGGCGCGAACGATGCCGCATCGGAAGAACTTGCCCCGCTTGCGGCCGATGGGACCGCCGGCAGCAAGGCCGCTGCCGCGCTGATGCGCGCAGGGATCGCACAAAAGCAGGGCAAGCGGGCAGATGCGGCCAAGGCCTTTGCCGCGATTGCCGCCGATACCAGCGCGCCGCAGCCGTTCCGTGATCTTGCCACCTTGCGCGAAGTTGCCGCACGGTATGACGAGATGGCCTCGCAGCAGGTGGTCGATCGATTGAAACCGCTCGCCGTGCCGGGCAATGCGTGGTTTGGCAGCGCCGGGGAAATGCTGGGGCTGGCCTATCTGAAGCAGGGCAAGCCCGAGCTGGCCGGGCCGCTGTTTGCGGCCATCGCCAAGGACAAAGGCGTTCCCGAAACGATGCGTTCGCGCGGCCGCCAATTGGCTGGCCAGCTGGGCATTGATACAATTGACGATGCTGACAAGGCGGCTGGCGCTTTCAGAGCTGCCGGAAATGCCGTGCCTGAACCGGCCAGCAAGCCTTAATCGAATTTATTCAAGGAAGACTGATGCAATCGACCTCGCTAACTCGCCGCCTTGCAGTTCCGCTGGTGCTGGTCCTCGCGCTCGGCCTTTCGGGCTGTGGCGCATTCAGTGGCAAGGGCAAGCCGACCACGCCAACCGTGGGCAACCGCATCCCGATCCTCAGCCGGATCGAATCCGGGGCCAAGGTGGACAAGACACTGGCCGATGTTGCGGTGGTTCTGCCGCCAGCCGCCGCCAATGCCGATTGGCCCCAGGCCGGTGGCACGGCCACCAAGAGCTATGGCCATCTCGCGCTCGCCAGTGCGCCAAGCCGGGGATGGAGCGCCAGCATCCCGGGTTCGAGCAGCAAGCAGCGCCTTGCCGCAGCGCCAGTGATCGGCGGCGGGCAGTTGTTTGCAATGGGCACCGATGGGGTGGTTCATGCCTATGATGCGTCCAGCGGTGCTCCGCGCTGGACGCAGAGCTTCAAGATTACCGGCGACGGCGCGAGCTCTGTATTCGGCGGCGGGGCCAGCTTTGATAACGGCCATGTCTTTGTGACCACCGGGGTTGGCGAAGTCGCCTCGCTCGATGCCGCTGATGGCAAGCTGTTGTGGAAGGTCAAGCCAGCCGGACCACTTCGCGGATCACCGACCATCGCCTTCGGGCTGGTGTTCGTGATGACGCAGGACAATCAGATCCACGCGCTCAACAGCGAAGATGGCACCAATGCGTGGAACCAGGCGGCCTCCAGCGGGCAGACCGGGGTGTTTGGGGTGGGTGCGCCAGCCGCCGGGCAAGGCACCGTGCTGGCCGGGTTCAGCACGGGCGAGCTGATCGCCTACCGCTATGAAAATGGTCGCCAGCTGTGGACCGATGCCCTGGCGCGGACTTCGCTTTCGACCACCGTGGGCGTGCTGACCGATATCGATGCCGATCCGATCATCGATCGCGGTCGGGTTTATGCGCTAGGCCAGGGTGGCCGCATGGCCGCCTATGAACTAACCTCCGGCCAGCGCATCTGGGAGCTTAATCTGGCCGGGATTTCCACTCCGGCGATCGCTGGTGAGTGGATTTTCACGCTGACCGACGATGCCAAGCTACTGTGCATTGCGCGGACCACTGGCAAGGTTCGCTGGATGACCCAGCTAGCCCGCTTCCAGAACGAGAAAAAGCGCAAGAACGCGATTTATTGGACCGGGCCAGTGCTGGCGGGTGATCGGCTGTGGTTCGCCAATTCGCGCGGCGGGGTTTATTCGGCTGCTGCCGCCGATGGTTCGGTCGCGCTGCTGACTGAGCTGAAGAGCCCGATCACGCTGGCCCCGGTGGTGGCCGGCAGCACGCTTTATATCCTTGATGATGGCGGGAAGATCAGCAGCTTCCGCTGAGCGGCAACATAATTTCCCCGCCCTTAACCCTTTGGCGTTAAGGACGCGGGGATGAGCGTTAAGCAGCATCTGGCCAGTTCCCGGCCCGTGAGCGACGTATCCGCAGGCGTTGGCCTGATCGGAGTGGCCGGGCTGTTCGCCTGGATCCTGATTTGCCGCAACTGGCCTGCGCTGGCCGATGCCTTCGCATTGCCCGGCCCGCGCGCGCCGCTGTCCGGACCCTACGCGGCTTTATCAGGGCTCGTGCTGGCCGGATTGCCGATGGTGCTGTGGTCGCTGCTGATCGACAAGGTTCACCGCGCCCCGGCGACCGGGATTGATTGGGGCAGGCCGAAACCGGTTAGCGAAATCATCGATATTTCAATCACCAAGCTGGCGGGCCTATGGGCGACCTGGGCGATCATCGGCTTTCTTTATCGCGTTGCGCGGTGGTATTGGCAGGACAATTATCTGTTCGCGATGGAAGTGCTGGGCGCGGCGGCGGTTCCGCTGTTCCTGCTATCGATCCCCTATGTGATCTGGCTTGACCGGGTGCTGGTGAAGCCCCGCGACGGGGCGTGGAATTTTGGTGCCATGCTGATCGGGCGTGAGGCGTTTGAAGGCGCAGCGGTGATGCGCCATCTGCGCGCCTGGGCGGTTAAGGGCTTCTTCACCGCCTTCATGTTCTCGATCCTGCCCGGCGGTTTTCGCGGTGTGGTCGAAACCGATTTTGCCGCAATCGTAGCCAATCCGGCGCTGCTGACCAACCGGCTGATGGAGCTGATGTTTGTGATCGATGCCCAGATCGGCACGGTTGGCTATGTGCTGACGATGCGGCCGCTGGCCTCGCAGATCCGCTCGGCCAATCCTTATCTGGCGGGCTGGGTGGCGGCGCTGGCCTGTTATCCTCCGTTTCAGCTGATGTCGCCGGGGCAGCCGCTGTATTATGGCACGGCCACCGCCAACTGGGCCTATTGGCTTGATGGCTATACCGCGCTGATCTGGGTGTGGGGTGCGGTTCTGGTGGTGCTTTCAGTCGTTTATGCCTGGGCGACCTTTGCCTTCGGGATCCGCTTTTCCAACCTGACCTATCGCGGGGTGCTGACCGGCGGCCCCTATCGCTTCACCCGCCACCCGGCCTATCTTTCCAAGAACAGCTTCTGGTGGCTGGCGAGCCTGCCGTTCCTCGTCACCAATGGCTCGGTAGTCGATGCGATCCGCAACAGCTTTTTCCTCGCCTGCGTCAGCGCAATCTATTTCTGGCGGGCCAAGACCGAGGAACAACATCTGTTGTCAGAGGATCCCAAGTACCGGGAATATCACGGCTGGATGGAACGACACGCGGTTATTACCCGCAGCTTCAGTCAGCTGGGCAGATTGATCAAGGGCCGCCGGATGGTGGCACAATAATCAGATCATGGTTGAACCGCTCACCGCATAAACCGTGATTGCCCGGCCCGACAGGCCAAGTGCAATTCGTTCCTCAACCCAAACACGCATGTGATATGTGGCCAGATGCGCATCAAGCTGGGCGCGGCTCTGCCACACTTCGCTGACCCGGATCAGGCCGGGATCGAGCACGTCTTCGGCATAGTTATATTCGATACAGCCATCCTCGGCCCGGGTCGCTTCCACCACTTTGCGCATCAATGGCCGTGAGGCTTCCATATGCGCGGCAGGCATGCGGAACTGGCCGATTACTGCGATCATCAAAAGCTTTCCTCATAGACGCGCGAAATATCGCCGCCCCATTCACCGTGAAATTTATCGAGCAAGCGCTGGGCCGGAACCTTGCCGCTGGCGACGATATCATCCAGCGGCCCGAGGAAGCCGGTCTCATTGTCGCCCGCGCTGTTCAGCTGGCCGCGCGCGGCAAGCCCCGCCCGGCTGATCGCCAGCACTTCGGCGGCAATATCGCGCAGGGTTCCGCCACCGGGCAGCGGTGCATCAAGCCCCAGCTTTGGCACGGCGCTGCGCAAGGCTTCACGCCCGTCCATGTCCCAGTCCTTGACCAGATCCCAGGCGGCATCGAGCGCAGTTTGATCGTACAGCAGCCCAACCCACAACGCGGGTAGCGCGCAGATCTTGTTCCATGGGCCGCCATCGGCGCCGCGCATTTCAAGGAAACTTTTGAGCCGAACTTCGGGAAAGGCGGTGGAAAGATGATCAACCCAGTCGCTCTCGCGCGGCAGTTCACCGGGCAGGGCGGCAAGCTTTCCGGCCAGAAAATCGCGGAAGCTTTGCCCGGCAGCGTCGATATATTTGCCGTCGCGGTAAACGAAATACATCGGCACATCGAGCATGTAATCGACATAGCGTTCGTAACCGAACCCGTCTTCGAACACGAAGGGCAGCATTCCGGTGCGCGCCGGATCGGTGTCTGACCAGATGTGGCTACGATAGGACAGGAAGCCGTTGGGCTTGCCTTCGGTGAACGGCGAATTGGCAAACAGGGCGGTGGCAAGCGGTTGCAGGGCCAGCGACGTGCGGAATTTTTTCACCATGTCGGCCTCGCTCGAATAGTCGAGGTTGACCTGGATGGTGCAGGTCCGCAGCATCATATCGAGGCCCATCGTGCCGACGCGCGGCATGTGGCGCAGCATGATCGCATAACGCCCCTTGGGCATGATCGGCAGCTCGTCCCGGCGCTTGTCGGGCCACATCCCAAGCCCGAGGAAACCCTTGCCGGTACGGGAGCCGATTGCCTTGACCTGATCGAGGTGCCGCCCGGTTTCAGCGCAGGTCTGGTGCAGATTGACCAGCGGGGCGCCGGAAAGTTCCAGCTGTCCGGCAGGTTCCAGGCTGATCGCACCGTCCTCGCCCGACATCGCGATCACGTTTCCACCCTCGATCACCGGCTCCCAGCCATAATCGGCCATCGCCATCAGCAAATCGCGAATGCCGCCGGGTTCTTCATAAGAGGGGGCGTGGTGATCGCCGGTACAATAGACCAGCTTTTCGTGTTCGGTCCCGATCCGCCAGCGCTCACGCGGCTTTTCACCCTTGGCCATCGGGACGATCAATTGATCCAGATTCTCGATCAAAGGTTCGTTGCGTTCTGAAACTTGTCTCGTGCTCATTTTTCGCGAGTTAGTGTTTTGTGTCCCCTCGCGCCAGCGTTTTATGCGTCAGTTCTTCCAGTCGCCAGCCAGACCCATCCACAGCGCGGTCGCAGCAATCGCGGCGGTTTCTGCGCGGAGGATACGCGGGCCAAGGCTGATGGCGCGGGTCTGCGCAAGGCTGCGGATTGCGGCGCGCTCGGCCGCATCAAACCCGCCCTCGGGGCCGATCAGCAGCGCAGCGGGGCCGGGATTGGCGGCATAGGCGGCGGCAGCAGGTTCGCCGCCGGTTTCATCGGCGAAAAACAGTACGCGCCCCTCTGGCCAATCACGCAAGCGCGCCTCAAG
>JAYVKX010000078.1:0-10246 GCA_043768005.1 Novosphingobium sp.
GTTGCCCCCGCTTCGGCCGCGGCGAGCAACCCATCGGCGAAGGGGAAAAAGGCATCGGAGGCGACTGCGCTGCCCTGGGTCAGCGGGGCGGCCCAGCCGTATTTCCCGGCAGCTTCGGCGGCCTTCATCGCGGCTATCCGGCTGCTGTCGCGGCGGTTCATCTGGCCCGCGCCGATCCCGGCGGTGACCCCGTTCCGGGCATAGACAATCGCGTTGGATTTCACATGGCGCGCCACGGTCCAGGCAAACAGGCAGTCCTTCAATTCCTGCGGGGTCGGCTGGCGCTTGGTCACCACCGTCAGATCAGCCTCGGAAATTGCGCCATTGTCGCGGGTCTGGACCAGCAGCCCGCCGGTGATCGGCTTTACCGACAAGCCGCCGCGGCGCGGATCGGGCAGATCGCCCACCAGCAGCAGGCGCAGGTTCTTCTTCCTGGCAAAGGCGGCGCGGGCTGCGGCATCGGCTGCCGGGGCGACGACCACTTCGGTGAAGATTTCGCAGATCGCTTCTGCCGTCGGGCCATCCAACGGCACATTGCTGGCGACGATCCCGCCAAACGCCGAAACCGCATCGCAGGCCAGCGCCGCCTGCCATGCCTCAAGCAAAGTCGCCGCCTGCGCCACGCCGCAGGGATTGGCATGTTTGACAATCACGATGGCGGGCGCGCAGCCTTTGAATTCCGCCGCCAGTTCCAGCGCAGCATCGGCATCGGCATAATTATTATAGGACAGCGCCTTGCCCTGGATCTGGGTTCCTTGCGCGATCCCGAGCCCGTGGGGTCCGACCGGCACATACAGCGCGGCGCGCTGATGCGGGTTTTCGCCATAGCGCAGCTCTTCCCGGCGGCGGCCAGTGATCGCCAGCATTTCGGGGAACAGCTGCTGCTGATCGGCAAAGGCAAACCACTGGCTGATCATCGCATCATAGGCAGCGGTCGCGGCAAAGGCGCGCGCGGCCATCAATTTGCGAAACTCCCGGCTCGTCGCCCCGCCGCTTGTGTCCAGCTCTGCCAGCAGCCCGGCGTAATCCGCTGGATCGGTGACGATCGTCACATATTCGTGGTTCTTCGCCGCCGAACGGACCATCGAAGGCCCGCCGATATCGATATTCTCGATGATCGTATCACGGTTCGCACCCTTGGCCACGGTCGCTTCGAACGGATAGAGATTGACCACCACCAGATCGATCGCGCCGATCGCGTGCTGCGCCATTGCGGCGGCATGCTCGGGATTGTCGCGCACCGCCAGCAGCCCGCCGTGGATGATCGGGTGCAGCGTTTTCACCCGCCCGTCCATCATCTCGGGAAAGCCGGTCAGCTCTGCCACATCGCGCACTACAAGCCCCGCGTCGCGCAGCGCCTTGGCGGTGCCGCCGGTGGAGACCAGCTCAACCCCGCGTAGCGCCAACGCCTTGCCCAGATCGGCCAGGCCAGCCTTGTCGGACACCGAAAGCAGCGCCCGGCGGATGGTAACTTCGCTCACGTCAATACTATCCCATTTTCTTGAGCAACCAGGCAAAATTGCCCCCGCCGCGAGAGACCAGCCCTTGCAGGACCAGCTGCTGGACCGGTTGCGGCCGACCCTGGCCATCGGCCCAGATGCTTTCCTCGATCGTCACTTCGCCCCCGCCCGAGCGAAACTGCCAATAGCTGCCATCGGGCAGTGCCAGTCCCGCGCCCTGCCGGTCATCCGACAGGCCAAGTTCGATCCCGGAGCCCAGGTGAAAGCGGATTGCAAAGCCAACCTTGGCGCGCTTGCCCTTGCCGCCGGTCGGGATCAGCAGATCCTCACCGCGCAGTTCAGAGCCATCATCGCGCAGGATCAGGATCCGGCGATGAACCAGGCCATAGCGCGCGGCATAGCCATCATGGCTCGCCTCCAGCCGGGTCGCGCCGCCTGATTTATCGCCTGTCAGCGCGCGGCGATCAACCTCGACCTCGGTCACGCCGGCGCCAAGCTTGCCGTTTATCAACACCGCGGTGGAATTGGCATCGTCCAGCGCCAGTGTCGAATGGGCGGCGGTGGCGCGCAGGCCCTGTTCCAGCCGGATCGGGACCAGCCCGCCCGCACAGGCCGCACCGCCGCAATTGACGATGATCCGCTGGCCGTTCTGCGAAAGCTCGAACGCCAGAGTCGATGCACTGCCGGTCCGCGCGTGGCGGGCGAGCGGCGGCGGGGCGGCATCGAACTGCAAGATGCTTTTCTGCGCGACCACCCGCTGATAACCCCATTGGCGGACATCGCGCAGCGGGCGGGTCCGCACGCCAGACGCCGCGACCAGCGCGGCCAGCTCGCTCGCGTCGAGCGCCCAGGCACCCTGCCAGCTGCCCAGCGAACCATCGCCGTGGGTCAGCGCCAAGAGCGGCGGAACCAGCAGACTCAGGATCGATTCAAGCGCGGCAGGCGGATCGCGGCGGGTGGCCTGATAACAGGCGCGCAGCTTGGTCAGCAGCGCGATTGCCTCGGCTTGTCCCAATGGGCTGCGTGACAGTACCCCGCCATCATCGCCAACCAGCTCGCCCAGCGCGCGGATCAATCCGGCCTCGCCATACAAACGGCGCGGGCGGCCATCGGGCAGCAACAGCCCCGCCGCGACAATCCCGCACCAGCCCGCAACTTCAGCCAGTAGATCCTCGGCCCGGCCAACATTCTTGTCGAGCCAGCGGGCGGTTTCGGTCAGCGCGGTAAGCGCCTTGCCGCGCAGCACCTTGTCACTGCCCGAGAGGATCAACGGGGCGTGAACCAGCCAGTTCAGCTCGCGCGTGCCGGCATTGGCGACCATCCAAGCCGGACCCTTGCCCGGGCGTGAGGGCGGCTTGGGATTGGCATCGAGCCAGGCTGACAGCACCCGCTCGGCCACCGGGGCGCATTGTTCGCGCGGGGCGCAGGCTTCAAGATCGGCCAGCCAGGCAAAGCTGTGGACCATGCGTTCCAGCGGCGGGCTCATCCGCGCGGCACCACCAAAATCGATCTGCGCAATCGGAGCCTTGACCCCGTGGATCATGAAATGGCCTGCCCGCAGCGCGGTTCCTGCCGCCTTGTTGCCGGGCAGCGGATTGGTGACAGTGGCGAGCAGGCGCACCCGCGCCGGTTTGCGAAATGGCGCGGTCAGCGTCGATGCGGGCAATCCCAGCCGATAAGCCAAGCGGATCAGCCGCTCCCCCGCGCCCAGCGCTGGCGGCGAAAAATCGGCCAGTGCCAGCGCGCGGCCCGGCTCGATCAATTCGCCGCGCTGTCCGGAATAATCATCGGGATAGGCTGCTGCAGCTTCGGCCTCGCTCAACACGCCCTCCTCACTCGCACCGCCCAGCGGGATCGCCATATCGGTGACAGCGCTATCCGGGACGGCGGATCGCGAAGTGGCGAGCACATCGACCATGCCCTAGGCAATTCCCTTGAGCGCGGCGATATTGGCTGCATAGCGCTCTGGCCCGCCGGTGAAGGTGGCTGTTCCCGCCACCAGCACATCGGCCCCGGCAGCAACGCACAGCCGCGCGGTGGCCACATCAACCCCGCCATCCACTTCCAGCCGGATATCGCGCCCGGTCTTGTCGATCATCTTGCGCACCGCCTCGATCTTTTTGAGCTGGCTGGTGATGAAGCTCTGTCCGCCAAACCCGGGGTTGACGCTCATGATCAGCACCAGATCGACCTCGTCGATCAGATAATCGAGCATCTTGGCCGGTGTCGCCGGGTTGAGCGAGACGCCCGCCAGCTTGCCCAAGGCCTTGATCGCCTGAACCGTGCGGTGGGCATGCGGCCCGGCTTCGGGGTGGATGGTGATGATATCCGCGCCGGCGCTGGCAAAAGCTTCAAGAAACCCATCGACCGGTGAGATCATCAGATGGACATCGAGCGGCTTGGCCGTGTGCGGACGCAGCGCCTTCACGACGGCGGGGCCAATGGTGATATTGGGAACGAAATGCCCGTCCATCACATCGACATGGATCCAGTCAGCACCCGCTGCATCTATCGCGCGCACTTCTTCGCCCAGCCGGGCAAAATCGGCGGAAAGTATCGAGGGCGAGATCAGTGGTGCGGCCATGGACAAGGTGGAGCTCCGTTGCTTGGCGCTTACCTACCACATCTGGGGGCGACAAGCGCGGTTCTGCGCGTTTTCCACACAGTATATCGTGGAAGCAGCGGATAATCGCTCTCAGCGCCGCGATTGACGCGGCGGCAGCGCGGCGGCAAGGCGCCGGTACTATGTCGCCCAGTCCTGACCTCAGCCCAGCTTCCGGCCCAGCCCCCAGTCCAGCCGAGGCGCTGCTCGTCCGCGAGACGCGGGCGCGTTACGGCCCGGTTCCAGCCGAACTTGACGGGGTAATTGTCGAGGAACCCGGCCATATCCTGATCGGCGACGCCTATCTGCTGCGCGTTGAAGGCCTGTCATTCCTGTATCGCAAAGGCGAGGGGATTGTCGTGGACCGCGCGCCCGGGGCTGATGTCTCGGCGGAAAAGCTGTGGCTCAACGGCAGCGTCTATGCCGCGATTGCCTGCATCAACGGGTTCAAGCCGATCCACGCCTCAGCCGTCGCCTGGCAAGGCGCGGTGGTTGCCTTTACCGGGCCGAGCGGCGCGGGGAAATCAACGCTGATCGCAGCGCTTGGCAATCTGGGTCTGCCGATGTTCTGCGATGATACGCTGGTGCTTGATCTTAGCGATCCAGCGCGGATCATCTGCCTGCCCGGCCACAAGCGGCTGAAGCTTACCGCGCAGGCGCTGGCCTTGACCGGGGCTGCCGGGCAAGAGAAAGTCGGTGCCATGACCGATAAATTCTATGCCAATCCGGCAGCGGGCGAAGTGGGCCGATCTCTGCCACTGGCGCGGCTGGTGTTCCTTGAAGAGGGCCCAGATCTGGCGGCTCCTGCGATCACCGGGGCAGAGCGGTTCGCGCGGTTGAGCGACGATCATTATACCGATGCACTGTTCGCCAGCGCCCGCCAGCTGGACCGGCCTGCGCAATTTGCGCTGCAGGCGCGGCTGGCGCAGCAGATCCCGATGGCGCGGTTGATCCGGCCGCGTGATCCCGCGCAGTTTGCCGCTTCGGCGCTGCTTGCCGCAGCACTGGTCCGGGGGGAGGAGATATTGGCATGAGCAAATTGATTACTAAGTCCGCGGCCAGCTTCAGCGAAACCGCGATCGACGATGAGGTGGTGGTGATGCACCTGTCGAGCGGCGAATTTTTCTCGCTCACCGGCACAGGCCGGGCGCTGTGGCTGCTGATTGATGGGCAACGCAGCCGCGATGCCGTGCTCGCCGCAGCAGCCGCACAATTTGGCGCGGAACCTGCGGCAATAGCGAGCGATGTCGATGATTTTCTGGCCCAGCTGAGCGCAGCAGGGTTTCTTGACGCAGGCTGAGGCTTGGCGACTGCGGCGGCGTACGCTGGCGGCGACAGGCTGGCTGTGTCTGGCCCGGCTGACCGTGGCCTGGCTGCCATTTCGCCTGTGGCGCGGCAGGCTGGGTCTGGCCGGGAAAACCGCGGACGAAGCCGTTTCCGAAGCCCGGCGCCTTGCCCGCCATGTTGATCGCGCGGCGGCGCGTCTGCCGTTTGGCCTGCTGTGTCTGCCCCGGGCCATGGCGCTAAGCTGGCTGCTGCGCCGCCGCGCCATCGCGCATCAGCTGGTGCTGGCGGCGCGCGCCGCTGGTCAGCGGGGCGGGGCGGATGATCTTCATGCCTGGATCGAGGCCGGCGGCACCATCGTGCTGGGCGACTTGCCCGGGCCCTGGGTTGAGACCATGCGGTTCCCTGCAAGCAGGCTGCCAAGCAACTGAAAGATGAAGAGAAGCGCCCCAATTCCCGCTTGCAAAGTCTGCTGCAATGCCGCATTTGACTGTCAAAAGAGCGGTGATCTTCACCTCTCGAGCTGGATTTAGGAGCATGGCCGTGGCCAAAGCGAACAATACTGTCCAAGGCTGGACCAAGCCCGTGCTGACGAAGCTGGGCAAGCTTGCCGACGTTGCAGGCCCCAAAACAGTTAGCTCCAATGGTGCATCTGCCGGTTTCGCTAATTCATAACCAATCCGTTAGCGCTGCCCTGCCCCCTTCACCGGTAAGGGCGGGGAAGCTTCTTGCTGGAATTGACTGATGCTGGCCTTTTTCGCGGGCCCCAGGTCTGACGAGCCGGGTTTTCCAGATAGAATTGCTGCATCGCTGGGGCTGTTTGCCCAGCTTGCCGCGCCGGTCTGGCGCGAGGGTAGCGCAGTGCTCGTCCAGCTTCCCTCGGTTGATCAATTACCGCCCCGCCACTTGCGGTCACGGCAGCCGCCCCGGTGGCGGCAATGGCAGCCGCCCCGCGCCGCATCGGGCCGCTTGGTGCTGTTCCACGGCTGGTTTGATAATTGCGCGGCGATTGCAGCTGAACTCGGGATCGAAAATGCCGGTCCCGCAGCCGTCTATGGCGCGGCGGTAGATCGCTGGGAAGACAGCGCCGATGATCATCTGCTCGGCCATTACTGCACCATCCTCCACGATCCGCAGTTCCGCTCCGCCCGGCTTGCCCGCAGCGCCTTGCGCGCGCCGCCGCTGCATTATTTCCACGGGCCGGATACGATCGGGGCTGCGTCAGTCCCGCGTGCGCTTGAGCTGATGGGGCTGGAGCGACGGCTCAATTCGCGAAAATTAGCTGATGCGCTCTATTTCAACCCGACCGAGGATGAGGATTTCCTGCTCGGATCGTGGCGGGTCGGGCTGGGCAGCGTCGTCCACCTCGCCCCCGGTGAGCGCCGCATGCATTGTTTTTTCGATCCGCTAAGCCAACCGCACGGCACCAATCGCGGCAGGGCTGCGGATCTTGTCGCAGAGGCCGATCACCTGCTGGCAGAAGCGGCGCGGGTTGCGATCACCGGTTCGCGCCAGCCAGGGGTTCAGCTCTCGGCCGGGCTGGATAGTTCGAATGTTGCCGCGCGGGTGTTGCGCGCGCTGCCGCCTGGCCAGCGGCTCAAGAGCTTTACCAACATCCCCTCTTCCATTTGCACACAGGAAGAAGTGCCCTTCCACTGCCTTAACGAGCAAGCGGGGGTAGAGGCCTTTGCAGCGCTTCATCCACGGCTCGAACCGCACTTCATCAACAATGAAGGCGTGCAGTTCGATCACCGGCTGGAAACGATGTTCCAGGCGATGGGCACCGGGCAAAGCTGTCTGCCGATGAATTTTCGCTTTCACGGGCTGTTCCAGCATGCGCGCGACGAGGGCTGCGATATCATCCTGTCCTCGGATCTGGGCGAAACGACGTTTAGTTCGTGGGGTGACTGGGGCTATAGTGAATATTTCCGCCGCTTGCGCTGGGGCCAGCTCTATCGGGCGCTGGCGGCTGACGACATAGGCGAACGCGCGATGCACCGCAGGTTGGTTTCCCGGGCGCTGGTCCCCCTATTGCCAGACCGGTGGTGGAAGCTGCTGCGGGGGATGATGGGCAAGGACACCCGGCCCTTGAACGTCCACTTTGCCGGATTACGGCAATCCGCGCTGACCGATGAAGATGTGACGGCGCGGGCGCGCGCTGCAGGGGTAAGCTTTGAGCGTGATCAATATGCGTCGCGCCAGCAGCTGCGGATCGATCAGCTGGCGCGCGGCGATATCGAATCCTCTGATTATCAGCAGGGGCTTGAGCAGCTTTATGAAGTGCGGCTGCGCGATGTTCCGGCCTATCGTCCGCTATTTTCGTTCTGCACCAGCCTGCCGACCGAGATGTTCATGCGCGATGGGACAATGCGCTGGCTGGCGCGTGAGCTTGGGCGCGGCGAACTGCCCGAGGCCCAGCGGACCAGCCGGACTATCGGCATCCAATATTCGGATTGGCATGCGCTGCTGACCCCGCGCGTCCCCGAAATGCGTGCAGCGGTGAAGGCGGCAAGGGCCGATCCTGCGCTTGATCGCCTGATCGATTTTGATGTGCTGGACCAGACGCTGGACAATTGGCCAGAGCAATCCTCGCTCGACGATGCAGTGTATTTCCCTTGCGCTTTTACCCTGCCGCGCGCGCTGGCGATGGTTCGCTATGTCCAGTTCATGACCGGGCGCAACCAGGCCGCCCTTCAACCTGAACCGGTAATATGAGCGGCGAGCTGCGCCAGCTGGTTTCGCCGGCGCAGCTGCGCCAGGGGCTGGGTCTGGCCGTGCTGATGCTGCTTGCCGCGCTGACCGAAGGTTTCGGCCTGGTGCTGCTGGTGCCCATGCTGGGCGCGCTGGGCGCGAATGGCGGTGCGCCGCCAGCGGGCCTGCTGGGGGAATTGAGCGGCTGGTTGCCCACGGCCTTGCCAGTCCTGCTGGCCCTGTTCGTGGCACTGATCCTGCTGCGCGCCGCGCTGATCCATGCGCGCGACCATGCCGCATTGCGGTTTGAAATGGTGCTGGTTGACAGTTTGCGCCGCCGCGCCTGGTCAGCACTGCTGCGCTGTGACTGGCGGGTGGCCGCAACGCTGCGCCGATCGGAAAATACCAGCGTGCTGATGACCGATATTGACCGGATCGGCGATGGGGTTAGCCAGGCACTGATTGCGGGAGCACAGGCGATTACGCTGGGCGGGATCGGCCTCGCTGCGCTGGTCCTTTCGCCATGGGCGGCGCTGGGCGCATTGGCCGCGGGCGGGCTGGTGCTGATCGCCCATCGCCGCCTGCGCCGCCGCGCCGCCGCGCTTGGGGCGCAGCTGGGCCGGGCCTATGCCGCAGTACTGGGCCTTTTCACCGAAGGGCAGGCCGCGCTCCGGATCATCAAAAGCCATGGCCAGGAAGCTTTGGCCGAAGCGGATGCGGCGAATGCGATGGCCGATATGCGCCGCGCGCAATTCACTTTTCTGCGCGAACTGGGTCTGGCCCGGATCACCTTGCACGGCGGCGCGGCGGCAGTGCTCGCGGTGCTGGTCTGGTTATCCATCACCCGCTGGCTGGTCGGCCCGGCCATAGTCCTCCCGCTGGTTGCGCTGTTCGCGCGGGCGCTGCCGCTGCTCAGCACGCTGCAAGAGGCCGGGCAAAGCTGGGCCCATGCCAGCCCGGCCATCGGCGATACGCTGGCGCTGATCACCCGGCTCGAAGCGGCGCGTGAACCTGTAATTGTTGCTGTTCCCGCCCCGTCATTTGCGCGTGAGATCGAGCTGCAGACCGTATCCGTGCAATTTGCCGGAGCCCCCGCGGCGGCCCTGTGCGATATCACCCTGACCATCCCGGCGCGCGGCATCACCGCACTGGCCGGGGCATCGGGTGCGGGCAAGTCTACGCTGGCGGACCTGCTGTGCGGATTGCTCTCCCCCGATGCGGGCCGCATCCTGATCGATGGCACCCCGCTGGAGGGCCCGCTGCGGCAGGCCTGGCGCGCGCGGGTGGCCTATGTCCAGCAAGAGCCAGTGCTGCTGAGCGCCAGCATCGCCGAAAACCTGCGCTGGGCTGTGCCCGGTGCAACAGCAGCCCAGATCGAAGCCGCGCTGCGCGATGCGGCAGCCGATTTCGTTTTTGCTCTGCCGCAGGGGATCGAAACCCGGGTTGGCGATGGCGGCAGGGTGCTGTCCGGCGGTGAACGGCAGCGATTGATGCTGGCCCGGGCGCTGCTGCGCGAACCGGTGCTGCTGGTACTGGACGAGGCGACCAGCGCGCTGGATCCCGCCAATGAGGCGCTGGTTGGAGCGGCGCTGGCCCGGCTGCGCGGACGGCTGGCGGTGGTCATCATCTGTCACCGCGGCGGCTTGACCGCGCTGGCAGACCGGGTGATCCATTTGGACGCCGGCAAAATCGTCGCTATGGAATCGCCGGGTAAACCGGGCTGAATTTCGCAGCTTGCACATTTTGGCCCAATTCACGCGCTATTCACCGCACGAATCACATAAGGACCACAAGCCCTTGGCGAATTGCCCAAGCCGTATGGCAAATTAATTGCGCGTCAGCGCCGCCAATAGCGGCCATTCACCCTCCCCCCATTCACTACCAGGATCGACAAGCCGATGATTTTGCCGAGACGTTACCGCGCCGCGGCCTCGCTGCTGACCGCGCTTTGCCTCACCGCCGGGATCGGCGCGGGTGCTGCGCCGCGCGCTGCGCAAGCTGAGCATTTGACGACGGCTCCTGCGGGCTGCACTGGCCCTGCCAGCCAGACTTGGCTCAGTGTGGTGGTCGAAGGGGTACGCGGCGGCAGCGGGCTGATCGCGGTCACGCTATACGCCGATAACAGCGCCAAGTTTCTGGCCAAGAAGGGCTCGCTCTACGTGGGCCGGGTCAATGCCCAGCCTGGTGCAACCCGCGCCTGTATTTTCGT
>JAYVKX010000079.1:0-3269 GCA_043768005.1 Novosphingobium sp.
CAGATTGCCGCATCCATCTGCTTCTGTGGGTGGGTGGATGCGGCGATCTTCCCGCGCGGTGCTGAATGCGGACATGGCGCGGTGGCGGCCTGGAATTGCCGCACAACTCCTTCGACTATCCGGAAATTCTGGCTAAGATCAGGAACACGGATCTGGTGCCGACACAGGTGCCGCGCAGGACAGGGAGTTATAATGCCGCAGATTACCGCCAATGGCATCAAGATCGAGTACGAAACCTTTGGCGATCCGGCGCATCCGCCGATGCTGTTGATCATGGGGCTGGGCGCGCAGCTGACGCTGTGGCCGATCGAGCTGGTCGAGGCGCTGGTGACGCGCGGCTATTACGTGATCCGGTTCGATAATCGCGACATTGGCCTCTCGCAGCATTTCGATGCGGCCGGCAAGCCCAATATGCTGCGTGTGATTGCGACCCGGCTGTTCGGGGTGCGCCCGCGCCTTGCCTATCACTTGTCAGACATGGCCGCCGATGCGGTTGGCCTGCTCGATGCGCTGAAGATCGATTCTGCCCATATCGTTGGCGCTTCGATGGGCGGGATGATCGCACAGCTGGTGGCGGCCAGCTATCCGGAGCGGACCCGCTCGCTCACCTCGATCATGTCGACCACCGGCAACCGCGCCGTGCCGCGCGCTGCGCCAGAGGCGATGGCGGTCCTGACCGATCGTCCGCTGAGCGCAGACCTTGCCATTGTGGTCGATTTCGGGGTCAAGGCAGCGCAGGTGATCGGCAGCCCGGCCTATCCTGCACCCGAAGCCTGGCTGAGGGAGCGGATCGAACGCGATTTTCGCCGCAGCTTCCATCCCGTCGGTGCGCTGCGCCAGATGGCCGCGATCATGGCCGATGGCGATCGCCGCGAACGGCTGCGTGCGATTACCGCACCGACACTGGTGATCCACGGCGAAGCTGATCCGCTGGTACCGGTGGAAGGCGGCAGGGATACCGCCGCCAGCATCAAGGGCGCCAGGCTTCATCTGATCCCCGGCATGGGCCACAATCTGCCGCTGGAGCTGGTGGAGGAGGTCAGCGAAGCGATCGCCGGTAACGCAAGATAGGCTCTTTGACCGGGTGATCGCAGCATATTGTGAGTTGACAAGACCAGCTTTGAACTGATTCGTCCTTGATCACGGGTAGAACTCACTGATTAAGTTATAAGATTGCTGAGACTACGGGGTATGCCGCAATATTTGTTCACATCTATTGACATTTGCGTTATTTTAGGGAAGTAAGTTCAGTAAGGAAAGCGCGTGGTCCACAGAACGCACGCCATCCTTCTTCAACCATGAGACGTTTTTCGCGGGGTAATCTCCGAAGATGGCGCACACGGGTTCGTATGGCTGATTGTCCATTGAACGGAGGTAAAGCCATGTTGAAGATTATGCCGTTTGCGGCTTTGGCCGTCATCGTTGCCGTGCCTGTGCCCGGCGCATCCCCGAACAACCCCGTGCAGTCGATCATCGTCAGGGCCGAAGGCGCGCCCACTATGCAGAAGTGGGTGAACCGTCTTACCGGCAAACTGGAGCATAATCTCGTGCCGATCAGAGCGCTGAACTATGGTGAACGCACCGATGGCTATGCTGTCGTCCAGTTCAGCTGCGGCAGCGATGGGCTGGCGCATGACATTGCGCTTACGCAAAGCTCGAACAACCGCCTGGTGGCTCGCGCCGCAATGCGGGCGGTCGCGCGGTTGAATAGCCTGCATCCGATGCCCATCGGCATCACTACTGGGCAGAAGGTGCGCGCCAATATCATCTTCGCCGAAAGTGAGGACGGGCTGGCAAAGCAGTTGCGCATGCTGCGCAGGGATGAAACCAGACGCGGTGCTGCGGGAAGCAGCGATAATGGCGAGCGGATCGTCATCCTTGACGCGGTACTTCGTGTCCAAAGCTGAGGGTTGACCGTCATTGAGCACGATTATTACCGCATCTGCCTGGCTTTGCGGGCAGGCGGATGCGGTAATGCCGTCTGTCGCCCTTAACCCCAGCCGAAATGCCGGCCGATGAAGATCAGCACCATCCCACCCAGGATTGAGGCGAGGCAGCCGGCGCGGTTGAAGCCATCGCTTGCGCCACGGTTGGCGATGAGACCCGCCAACAGCGATCCGGCAACGCCAAGCAGGATCGTCATGCCCCAGCCCATCGGCACATCGCCGGGATAGAACCAGCGCGCGCAGGCGCCCACGAACAGTCCGCTGATAATTGCGCCGATGATATTGAACATGGGTGAGGCCTCTCCTGCAATTGACCCGAGTCTAACGCCGCGCGGGCTGGCGCGAAAGCACCTTGCGCAACATCATTACCGGGGCCGATTCTATCGTAAGTCAACTGCGTTCAGGCACTGTCCCCGAAGATAAATTTTTTCACAATTTCACTTTGTACTTGCGCGATGCACGACCCCTGATTTTCCCGCGCGTCGCTGCGCTGCAGCAGCCCGATCCGGGTGTCCCGCGCGGGGTCAAGATGGTTGCTAGCAGATTTACCCTCTTGCGCCCGATTCTGGATCAGGCACTATAGATAGTGGTTGAGCATTCGGGGGAACCTCTAGACCTAGATTTCACAGCGAAGGCACGGTTCGTGCCAGCCAGGTGGATTCGGGCCCAGGGCAATCGCCCCGCAAGCTGCTCTGGGGGACAAGTCGGGGAAAAGTTTTTCCCCGCTTGGTCCGGTAATTTGCTAGGCTGGTCGCTTGCCCGCCGAATCGAACGAAAGCGGAACATCGCAGGGCGCGATTTCGCTGGGGCAACAGTTTTATGATGTTGGGGGCGTAAGTGGATTTCAGGAACGAAGCGGGACCGGGCGTGACCGAACATGACGCTGCGATCGTGGTGGCTGAGGCTCCCGTCGCAGCCACCCCGGTTGCGGATAAAATGGAGGCGGGCAGCGGCCCGGCAGTGGCGATGACCGAAAAGAGTGATGCAGGCTCTGCCGAGCTGATCGCGCAGCTAAGTGGTGAGGTGCTGGCCAAGGCGATTGCCGCGCCCAAGGATGAAGCTGGCCCTAAATACGCCGACAGCAAGGCGATTGCCGATCGCCGGTTCACTATTGTGACCGACGATGCCCGCGATAGCCTGCTGACCCTGTTCGGCAAGGATACGCTGGACGATCGCTATCTGCTCCCCGGTGAAAAATATCAGGATCTGTTCGCCCGCGTGGCTGATGCCTATGCCGATGATCAGGATCACGCCCAGCGGCTGTATGACTATATCTCGAAGCTGTGGTTCATGCCGGCGACACCAGTGCTGTCAAACGGCGGT
>JAYVKX010000080.1:0-2420 GCA_043768005.1 Novosphingobium sp.
GCCGAAGACCCGTTCAATTTCACCCCCTCACCCGGCCTTGTCACCAATTACCACGCAGCAGGCGGCATGCATGTGCGGGTCGATAGCGGGCTTTATGCCGGCTACCGGATCCCGCCTTATTATGATTCAATGATCGCCAAGCTGATCGTCTACGGTCGCACCCGCGAAGGCTGCATCATGCGGCTGCGGCGCGCGCTGGAGGAAATGGTGATCGCCGGTGTCAAAACCTCGATCCCGCTGCATCAGGCGCTGCTGACCGAGCCGGATATCATCAACGGCGATTATTCGATCAAATGGCTGGAGGACTGGCTGGCGAAACGGGTGGGGTGATTAATTTTGCTGGGTAAACCGTGGTAATTTTGTCGGAGAGTCCATTCTTTGAATGGCAATCACCGAACGCCTTGAAACAGCGTGCCGAATGCGTTCGGTCCACGCTTGGCCGTCTTTCAATGAGAGGCCCAGGTAAAGACTTCCGAGAAGCGTTTGTTGCTTCCCGCTTTTCAGACTATCTTGAGGCTACTTCGGTGCGCTTGCTTAAACCTGTACATGGTCAACAAACCCCAGATTTCGCGATTCTATTGAACGGAAGCGAACTCTGGTTCGAGACGACAGAAATAGATCACCCGGCTCGACGTAGAGGTGACGATTACAAAACTGCGCAAGAACCGATCCGGTCATTCGAGGAATCAGAGTGGTCTACACCTGAAATGCTCAAAGAGGTGGTTAGAAGCAGAGTGCATGCCAAGGCATCAAAGCACTATGAAAAATGCGATGGATTGGTGATCTGGTTCAATGCAGTCCCAGTCGAAAGGTCGGAAGAAATCAACCTCGCTTGGTGGGAGCAATGTGCCGGTATTGCCAAAGGAAAATTCGACCAAGTTTGGATTGGCCAAAACGAAATTTTTTGCCGCCTTTTCAGCTCGACTTAAGACTACTCCAGCGGCACCCCAGGCAACTGCTTCGCCGTCCGGATCGTCAAACTCGTCTTCACGCTCGCCACATTCGGCGCAGGCGTTAGCTTCGACGTCAAAAACTCCTGAAAACTCTGCAGATCCTTGCTCACCACCTTGAGGATGAAATCGATCTCGCCATTGAGCATGTGGCATTCGCGCACTTCGGGCAGATCCTTCATGTGATCTTCAAACTGGCGAAGCGAATCCTCGGCTTGGCTTTTCAGGCTGACCAGCGCGAAAACGGTGATCGCAAAGCCCAGTTTCGAGGCATCAAGTTCGGCATGGTAGCCCTTGATAACGCCTGCTTCTTCCAGCGCGCGAACCCGGCGCAGGCAAGGCGGCGCGGTAAGCCCGACACGATTGGCCAGTTCGACGTTGGTGACCCGCCCTTCATCCTGCAATTCAGCCAGCAAGCGCCGATCGATCTGGTCAAGATTTGCCATATGCCCCTACTTTTTCCAGCCCGATTGTGCAGCACAATGCCCGGTTGTGGTAATATTCACAACAATTGGTGTCGGCCAGCGCTAATTTTATTGTTTGCGCTCGCAATCGTCCCGCTTTGTAACGCAGCAATCAGCCGCCCTTCCGTTGCGCAGGCGACATGCTAAGCCCCGAGCTCGGCCAAATGGCTCTCATCTGGACCCAGCTTTGCGCGGAGCAATAATGCACTTTGACGATCGCCTTGCCACCGTGCTGCGCTTCCGCGCTGACGGGGCGGTGACGTCGCGTATCCAGCTGCGCCAGCTGTTCGATCTCCTCGGAACCTTACCCAGCGACGCACGCGGGGTCCAGATCGATGCTGCCTATGACCGGCTGGCAGAACTTGCTGCAACCATCCCTGCGGCGGACCGTACCGCGATGCTGGGCGAAATTGGCTTGCGGCTGCGCTCGCCAAAACTGGTGGCGGTGCTGGCCGCTGCTGAACCCCAAATTGCCGGTGCAGCCATTGCCAAGGCCGAACTGAGCGAAGAGCAGTGGCTTGATCTGATCCCCGCCCTGCCCGTGCCCGCGCGCGGATTAATCCGCCAGCGCCGCGATCTTGGCCCGCTGATCGATCGCCAGCTGACTCGCCTTGGCATCCATGATCGCGGGCTTCCGGTGGGCGAACATATTGCTGCTGGGGAAGTGCTGCCGCAAACACCGCCTCCCGCCGCCGGCGATCAGCCAGAGGGGATCGGCGCGATCGTTCGGCGGATCGAGGCCTATCGCCGCGCCCGCGAAGCGATTGACGCAGCCCTGCCCGGCGATGCGCCGCGGCTGCCGCTGGGCGAGGAGCATGTGCTTCATGTTCCTGCCGAAGTTCGCGCGTTTGATTTTGCCACCGATGCCGCCGGGCGGATCAGCTGGGCCGATCCCGGCGTTGCCCCGATGGCAGTTGGGCTAACCCTGTCCGGGCGTGATCCCGCCAATCCCGCGCAGGTCGAACACGCACTGGCCGAGGCTTTGCGCCGCCGCCAGCCGATCCGG
>JAYVKX010000081.1:0-5193 GCA_043768005.1 Novosphingobium sp.
TAGCAATGCCAGCCGCACCAGCCTGCTGCCGCTGGCCCAATCATTTTCGGTGCCCAGCTGGGATCCGGACCTATGCGATATGTTCGGCGTGCCGCGCGATGCTTTGCCTCAAGTAACCGATAATGCCGGGAATTTTGGTGCGAGTTTGCCCGGACTGCTGGGCGGCGCGATCCCGATCACCGGGCTGGTCGGCGATCAGCAATCGGCCACCATCGGTCAGGGCTGCCTGCTCCCGGGCCAGACCAAGGCGACCTATGGCACCGGGGCCTTCGTACTGGCCAATATGGGCAGCGAAGTGCCGCGTTCGGGGCACCGGCTGCTGGGCACGGTGCTGTGCCAGCTGGGCGGCCAGCGCAGCTATGCGCTGGAAGGTTCGGTCTTTGTTGCGGGCAGCCTGATCAAATGGCTGCGTGACAGCCTGGGGATCATCGCCGATGCTGGCGAAACTGCGGCGCTGGCGGCATCGGTGCCCGATAGCGGCGGGGTGGTGGTGGTGCCCGCGCTGTCCGGGCTTGGCGCACCGCATTGGCGGCCCGAGGCACGCGCCTCGATCACCGGCATGAGCTTTGCCACCACCCGCGCCCATATCACCCGCGCCGCGCTGGAGGCGATGGCGCAGCAGACCCATGATCTGGCCGAAGCCTTTGCGGCCGATGGTGCGGGGTGGAAAACGCTGCGGATCGATGGCGGGATGAGCGCGAATGACTGGATGGCGCAGGATCTGGCGGATATGCTGAACCTGCCGGTTGAACGGCCCGATTTTGTCGAGACTACCGCGCTTGGCGCTGCGATGCTGGCCGGGGTGGGCGCGGGGCTGCATCCTTCGCTGGAGGCTGCCTCCAGCATTATGCGTGGGAATGTGCGGTACTTTACTCCGCAGCTTGATGAGATAACCCGCGCTGCCCGGCTGGACGCCTGGCACAAGGCGCTGGTGAACGTCTAAATCCTGACCCTAGCCCGCAGCGGCGCGGTTCAGCCGTTCGCGCAGCGCTGCTATAGCGCTGGGGCCGTCTGGGCCGTGTTCACGCCAGCCGGTGTCGAGCCGGCGAAGCCGCGCATAGAACCGCTCCGTCGCGTAAACCAGTTCGCGCGCCTCGGTCTTGAGCAGGATCAGGCGCTGGGGCTCGGCCTGATGGAAATCGGCCAGCTTGCCATGGCGGCGCAGCGAAAACTCTGAAAGCTCTCCGGCAAAAAAGGCCCGGTGATTGAGCAGCCAGGCCACCGCGTGCATCATCCGCGTGGTGGTGCGCAGCGCCTCGCAGGATAGTGCCAGCCGCGCCTCATCATCGGGCAGGCCGGCGGCGTCGATCCGCCCGGTAAGATCAAAGGCCGCGCGCACCTCGTCCGCCAGGACAAGCGCTTCGCAATATAGTCCCTCGATAATCCGGGGATTGATGGTGGCTGGATTGGTCATCTCAGCCCCCGATAGGCGCAGGGAATCCCCTCTGCCAACAGGGCTGGAGCAGGATTCACCGGGCATTTTCGCAGTGTCCCGCGCAGGGACGTAATCAGCGCAGAGTCAGCCGGATTCAGGGGCAGAATCAGCTGAGCGTTAAGCTGCTGCGTTTCAGGCAATAATATCTGGAATGAGGTAATCTTCGAGCAACGAAATCTGGTCCTTCAGCCGCAATTTGCGTTTTTTGAGCCGGGCTATTTGCAGCTGATCGGTACTGCCCGCCCCGGTCAATGCATCAATCGCTGCATCCAGATCACGATGTTCCACCCGCAGCACATCCAGTCGCTTGCGCATTTCCTCTTCGCTCACGCCGGCATCCTCAAAATCCTGTCTCTGACCAGCACCAGCTGGACGTCCCAGCCTGCGATTGGTCGCGGTGACTGCGTGATCCGTCGCAAGCTGCTCGTATATGCTTCGCAAGGTAAGCTTAATATGCTTCCATGACAATTGTGCTGGCCTGGCGAAGTTTGCTTCGAGTCGGCACGCAGGTCGCCACCGGATCCGCAATACAACAGCCGGACCGGTGAATTGTTGGGACGCGCAAAGGAGTATCGCGAATGGAAACGACGCATGTCAGTGCCCTTCAGCTCAAGCACGCTGGTCTAGATACCAAAATCCAGCAGGAAATGAGCCGCCCCTTGCCTGACCTGGCGATAATTCAGTTACTCAAGAAAAAGAAGCTGCGGATCAAGGAAGAGCTGATCTTCAGCTAGCCTGCCACACCAGAAGGCTGGGTTCGGCGCGGCGCTTGCGAAAATCTCGCGCCGATCCAGCCTCATCCGTTCCCAAGGCGAACGCTTTGGGTTACGTGCCGTGACATGACCAGCAGCGCCGCTTCCGCCGCCCGCACGATCCTTACCCGCCTGCATGAGGTTATGGCCTCGCGCAGCCACGCGCAGGCCAAGCTTAATACCGTGGTCGAGGTGATTGGGGAAAGCCTCAACAGCGAGGTTTGCTCGATCTATCTGCTGCGTGAAGGCATGCTTGAATTGTTCGCCACCCGGGGGCTGGAGCAAAGCGCAGTGCATATTACCCGCATGGCGATCGGCGAAGGGCTGGTCGGCACGATTGCCGGCAATGTCGAAACGCTGAACCTGGCCGAAGCCACCGCTCACCCCGACTTTTCCTATCGCCCGGACACCGGCGAGGACAAGTTCCACTCTTTCGCCGGGGTGCCGATTGTCCGGCGTGCCCGCGCCGTCGGGGTATTATGCGTCCAGCACGTTGAACCGCGCCGCTATGAAGAGGTCGAGATCGAGGCGCTGCAGACCGTGGCGATGGTCCTGTCCGAATTGATCGCCAACGCCGAACTGGTCGATGAAGAAGAGGTGCTGAGCCTCAGTGCGGCACAAACTGGGCCGCAGCGGCTGACCGGGCTGACGCTGGTCAAGGGATTGTCCTCGGGCGTGGCAGTGTTCCACCAGCCGCGCATTACCATCGAACATGTCGTCGCCGAGGATACCGAGGCAGAGCGCCAGCGGGTTTATCTGGCGTTCGACAAGATGCGCGAAGGCATCGACAAGATGGCCAGCCAAGCCGAATTTGGCGTGGGCGGTGAGACCGAGGAGGTGCTCGCAACCTATAAGATGTTCGCTTACGATGAAGGCTGGAGCCGTCGGATCAACGAAGCGATTGATAGCGGCCTCACCGCCGAAGCTGCGATCGAGCGGGTCCAGCAGCGCACAAGAATGCGGATGCGGCAGATTGATGATCCACTGCTGGCCGAACGGATGCACGATCTGGAAGATCTGGCCAACCGGCTGCTGCGGATCGTTTCAGGCCAGCTTGGTACCGCAGCCAGCCAGGGCTTGCACGGCGATGCGATCCTGATTGCCCGCAATCTTGGCCCGGCAGAATTGCTTGAATATGACAGGCGCCGCCTCAAGGGTGTGATCCTGGAAGAAGGCTCGCTTACTGCGCATGTGGTGATCGTGGCCCGGGCGATGGGCATTCCGGTACTGGGCCGGGTGCGGGGCCTGCGCGGGCAGGTGCGCGATGGTGATCTGCTGCTGCTCGATGGCGATCAGGGCAATGCTACGGTGCGTCCGCTGCCCGCGATGGTCGAAGCGTTTGAAACCCGCTTTGCCAAAAGCCGCAAACGGCAGGCGCTCTATGCGGCCCTGCGCGAGGTTGAGCCGTTTACCCGCGATGGCACGCGGATCACCGTGATGATGAATGCGGGCCTGCGCGATGATATGCCGAACCTCAGCCTGACCGGGGCGGATGGGATCG
The DNA here is from genome assembly GCA_043768005.1 of Novosphingobium sp. Taxonomy (GTDB): domain Bacteria; phylum Pseudomonadota; class Alphaproteobacteria; order Sphingomonadales; family Sphingomonadaceae; genus Novosphingobium. Next base: position 3,689 of record JAYVKX010000081.1, read on the forward strand.
GGCTGTTCCGCACCGAATTTCAGTTTCTGGTTTCAGCCACGCTGCCTTCGCGTGAACGCCAGACCCGGCTTTACCGTGATGTGCTGGATGCTGCGGGCGACAGGCCGGTGGTGTTCCGCACGGTCGATATCGGCGGCGACAAGGCGCTGCCCTATCTGCGCCAGGAGGACGGCCCGGGTGAGGAAAACCCGGCGATGGGCTGGCGCGCCTTGCGCGTGGCGCTGGAACGGCAAGGGCTGATGAAAGTTCAGGCCCGCGCGCTGCTGGAAGCTGCGGCCGGCCGCACACTCAACGTGATGTTCCCGATGGTGTCCGAGCCGTGGGAGTTCGATGCCGCCCGCGAGATGTTCGAACAGCAATATGCCTTTCTGAAAAGCCGCAAGAAGATGCTGCCCGAAGCGATCCGTTACGGCGCGATGCTGGAAGTACCGGCTTTGGCCGAACAGTTGGATCTACTGGCGCCCAAGCTGTCATTCCTCTCGATCGGAACCAATGATCTTACCCAGTTCCTGTTTGCCGCCGATCGCGCCAATCCCAAGCTGGCCGAACGCTATGACTGGCTCAGCCCCGCGATCCTGCGGTTCCTGAAACGGGTGCTGGGATCGCTGGCCGGGCATAAGGTCGATGTGACAGTCTGCGGTGAAATGGGCGGACGGCGGCTCGAAGCGCTGGCGCTGATCGGCCTCGGAATTCGCCGCCTCTCGATCACACCTGCCGCGGTCGGGCCGATCAAGGAACTGGTCCGCAAGATCGATATTGCCGAAATATCCGCTGCGATGAGCGGCTGGCTGAGCGCGCCGCCACCCAATATGCGCGCCGCCCTTACCGAATGGGCGCAGCAGCGCGGGATCGATTGCGATTGATGCTGTGGGGGGCGGCAGGCCGCGATTTGTCACAAATCCAGTGCATCCTACCGCCGGTTGGCCGGGAACCTTCTGATTTGCGTTGACTTTGATGCCCGAAAACCGATGCTTCGATCCCACGGGATAGCTCAATAATTATAACCCACAGGACTGGGATGACAGATCAAGAAACCTCCGAAGCGGAATTGCCGCTCGAAACCGCTGGTGCGCGTCTGGCCCGTGCGCGTGAAGCTGCGGGGATCAGCCGCGCCCAGCTGGCCGGCATTACCAAGATTCCCGAACGCCACCTGATCGCAATCGAAACGAGCAATTTTGCCGCGCTGACCGGGCGGACTTATGCGGTCGGGTTTTCGCGCAGCTATGCCCGCGCGGTCGGGCTGGATGAGGCGGAAATAGCCCGGCAGGTTCGCGCCGAGCTTACAGCGATCGAGCCAGAGGCGCGGCGCGGCTTGCCCGCCTTTGAACCCGGCGATCCGGCGCGGGTGCCCAGCGCGCGGTTTGCCTGGGCGGCAGCCCTGGCAGCCCTGGTGGTGATCCTGGCGGGCTTTGCCTTTTGGCGCAGCTATTATCTGCCCGGCGGATCACTGCCTTCGCTGATCGCGGATCAACCGCCTGTCGAAGTTATCAGCGCAATTCCCGCGC
>JAYVKX010000082.1:0-6986 GCA_043768005.1 Novosphingobium sp.
CCAACCCCGCGGAACCCATCAAACACTCCGGTTTCATCCAGCTTGGGGGTGCCCGAAAGCTCCCACCAGCGCTGCACACCATTGATGGTGACGCGGACCAGCAGGTTGGAAAAACTCTCACGGCGCTTAAGCCGCTCGGCCAGATCATGCAGGCTGGAGGGGAACTGACCGGTATCCCAGGCCGAACCCGCAATCAGCTGGATGAAGGGTTTGCCGTCAATCGAATCCGGTTCAACCCCCAGCGGAAAGGCAAAGCGCGGGGATACCGTGCGGACCCGCCGCGAGGTATCGATCTGCCACAGCCAGTCCGCCTCGCCCTCTTCAAACTCGCGCAGCAGCAAGGAAACAACCTCGCTTTTTTCGGCCATGCCAGCTTCGGCGATCCGTGAAATCAGAAATGTCCGCGCGCTTTCAATCGCACCGATCCCCACAACGATCCCGAAGACCAGGGCAAGCACGACCATGTCAAGATTGCCGCCAATCAGGAAGCTGACGATCGCCGCCCCGCCAACTATCGCGGCAAACATCAGATTGCCCAGCGGGACCGCTGGCAAAATCACTGCCGATGCGGTCATCAGCATGGCGGTAATCGCCCATAGCTCAAGCTTGGTGGTGGCATCGCCATAGGGTGTGAAACAGGCCATCGGAATGACCCAGGCCAGCGCATTGGCCACCGATCCCATGGTCTGCTTGTTAACCTCATCGCGTGACAGACGGCGGCGATCGGCATCGCCCAGCGAGCGATCATAGCGTGCGCCATAAATCAGCGTCGCGGCCAGCATGATCGCCCAGCCACCCAGCAGCACAATATGGATCGTTCCGAAATACAGCCGCACCACGCCCAGCGCGGCAATGCCATGCGCCAGGCTGCGGGCGAGTATGACCTTGGCGAGGCCCGAGTATTGCAGGCCGCGCAGCCGCCCCCAATCGCCATCGCTGGGATCACTCAGCCCCAGCACCGCCATCACTGGCAGATTCTTGGGCAAGGCAGCGGATGGGGCGACGTTTCTATTGCTCACACGCCAGCAATAGGCGCGCAATCGTTACATCCGCGTAAAGGCCAAGCGCTCAATCTGACGAATTGCAGCTGGCCGAGAGGCCTATTCCACCGTCACCGATTTCGCCAGATTGCGCGGCTGGTCCACATCGGTCCCCTTGATGCAAGCGACATGATAGGCCAGCAACTGCACCGGCACGGCATAGACCAGCGGCGCGATCAGCGGGTGGACGCGGGGCATTTCAATCGTGGCCAGGCAGCCTTCACCGGCCTCGTCCAGCCCATCGCGATCAGAGATCAGCACGATCTTGCCGCCGCGCGCTCGCACCTCCTGCATATTGCTGACGGTCTTTTCAAACAATGGCCCGGACGGGGCGAGGACGATCACCGGCACCGCCTCGTCGATCAGGGCAATCGGCCCATGTTTCATCTCGCCCGATGCATAACCTTCGGCGTGGATATAACTGATTTCTTTGAGTTTCAGCGCACCTTCCAGCGCGATGGGATAATCCGGTCCGCGCCCCAGATACAGCACATCGCGCGCCGGCGCGATCAGGTGGGCCATGGCCGCAATCTCGTCATCATGGGCGAGCGCCGCATTGAGGCTGGCGGGCGCTTCAAGCAGATGCTTGACCACTTCGGCCTCTTCCGCCCGGTCCATCCGCCCGCGCTTGACCGCCAGATGCGCCGCAAGCGCCGCCAGCACTGCTAGCTGGCAGGTAAATGCTTTGGTCGAGGCGACGCCGATTTCAGGGCCGGCATGGGTCGGCAACAGCAGATCAGCCTCTCGCGCCATCGAACTGGTCGGCACGTTGACGACCACCGCAATGGTCTGCCCCGCCGCCTTGCAATGGCGCAATGCAGCCAGAGTATCCGCCGTTTCGCCCGATTGCGAGATGAACAATGCCAGCCCGCCCGCTTCCAGCACCGGATTGCGGTAGCGAAATTCAGAGGCGAAATCGATGTCGACCGGCAGCCGCGCAAACTGCTCGAACCAGTATTTGGCGACCATTGCCGCGTAATAGCTTGTCCCGCAGGCAACGATGGTGACGCGGTTGATGGACGACAGGTCAAAATCGAACTGCGGTAGTGCGACCGATTGATCGACCTGGCGGATATAGCTGCGCAGGGTTTGCGCCACCACGGTTGGCTGCTCGAAGATTTCCTTCTGCATGAAGTGGCGGTAATTGCCCTTTTCGATCGCCGCCGCCGATGCCCCTGAAATGGTAACTTCGCGGCTCACTTCATTGTTATCGCTATCGAAAATCTGTGCGCCGGCTTGCGTGATAACCACCCAATCACCCTCTTCCAGATAGGTGATCCGCTGGGTGAGCGGGGCCAGCGCCAGCGCATCGGAACCAAGATAGGTCTCGCCATCTGCGTGTCCCACCACCAGCGGCGAGCCGAGCCGCGCGCCGATCAGCAGATCGGGATGCTGGCGGAACGCTATCGCCAGCGCAAAGGCCCCGCGCAGCTGCGGCAGCACCGCCTTGACCGCGTCTTGCGGGGAAGCGCCGCCTTCAACCAGCTCAGACACCAGATGCGCGACCACTTCGGTATCGGTCTGACTCTCGAACTTGCGGCCGCGCGCTTCCAGGCCGTGACGCAGGGTGCGGAAGTTTTCGATGATCCCATTGTGGACCAACGCGATCTCGCCGGTGGCATGGGGATGGGCGTTGCTGGTGGTCGGCGCGCCGTGGGTGGCCCAGCGGGTGTGGGCGATGCCGATGGTGCCGGGCGCGGGATCGCGGGCCAGCTCATGCACCAGATTGACCAGCTTGCCCTCGGCCCGGCGGCGGATCAGCTGGCCATCCTTGACCGTGCAGACCCCAGCGCTGTCATAGCCGCGATACTCCATCCGCCGCAGCCCCTCGACCAGCCGCTCCGCCACTTCTTCCTTGCCGACGATGCCGATAATTCCACACATGGCGGGGATACTGCCTTTATTCGAGAGTATAGGGAACGCGGATGCCGGGCATTTCTGCCGGGAAGTCCTTGGTGTTGCGTGTAATCAGCACCCTGCCCCTGATCTGGGCCGTTGCAAGGATAATGGCGTCGGGCGATTTCAAACGGGGCCGCTCGCGCCGAAGTGCTGCTGCACGATGGGCAATCTCTTCGTCGATCTCATCGAGGCCGAAGCGGCCCAGAAACTGCATCATATCCCTGATTACTGCATCGCTTCCTTTGGATAGGACTTCGATCCAGGCCATCCGGCTGATCCACATGCGCGCGCCGCTTTCAGCGATGCGCTTCAATTCGCGGTGCGCCGGAGCATGATCCAGCAGCACGTCGATCAGAATGTTGGTATCCAAACTATAGCCGCTCATGCAGCATTTTTCTTGCGCTTGACCGCCGCCTTCTTCGTCAGGGCAAGATAATGCGCCCGCTCTTTATCATCCTCTTCGGTGAAGCATTCTGGCGATTCAGCACGAACTTCCTCATAGTCGTCGTCCCATGGGCGAGTCCATTCGGCCCGGCGTTGCCGTTCGTATTCGTGGGGATCGATCGATATGCCGTTCCGTGCCCAGAGGCCAAATCCAGCCTCAAGCCAATCCATTGGTGTTTCCGCGCGATAGGCCTGCACCGCCTCACGCAGCACCGACGCACGCGACTTGCCCTGCTCGGTAGCGCGCTGGTCGAGCCATTTGAGATCGTCATCAGGAAGATCGGCGAGGATACGGGTCATAGTGATATACTGATATCATATCATGATATCATGTCAAGCGTCGGCAGGGCTTCAGCCCTTCCCCTCCGCCTTGCGCTTTTTCATCGCATCGTGGAACCGATCGGCCCAGCCCGGCTTGACCAGCTGTTCGGCGCGGACCATCCGCAGCTCGCCATCGGCCACATCGCAGCTCACCGCGCTGCCTGCCGCCACGATGGCATCCGCGCCAATCCGCACCGGGGCGATCAATGCTGAGTTCGAGCCGATGAAGGCCCCGGCCCCGATCACGGTCTTGTGTTTGAAATAGCCATCATAATTGCAGGTAATCGTGCCCGCGCCGATATTCGCGCCTGCGCCCACTTCGGCGTCACCGATGTAGGAGAGGTGACTGGCCTTGGCCCCCTTGCCTAGCGTGGCGGCCTTGATCTCGACGAAATTGCCGACCTTGACCTGCTCATGCAGCACCGCGCCGGGACGCAGGCGGGCATAGGGGCCGACCTCTACACCGCTGGCCAATGTCGCGCCCTCGATGTGGCAAAAGGCGCGGATCCTCACGCCGTCGGCCACGGTGACGCCGGGGCCGAACACCACATTGGGCTCCACCATAACATCGCGGCCCAGCGTCGTATCCCAGGCGAACCACACGGTTTCGGGCGCGATCAGCGAGGCACCATCGTCCATCGCCTTGATCCGGCGGTCCCATTGCCAGCGGCTTTCTGCATCGGCAAGTTCCGCCCGGCTGTTGATCCCGGCAACTTCATCCGCGTCATCGGTCACCACCACCGCGCAGCTGCGCCCATCGGCCAGCGCGATATTGACCACATCGGGGAGGTAATATTCGCCCTGCGCATTGTCATTGCCAACCCGCGCAAGCAGCGCGAACAGATCGGCGGAATTCGCAGCCATCAAGCCAGAATTGCACAGCCGCGCGGCGCGTTCATCCGCGTTGGCGTCCTTGAATTCCACCATCCGGGTGATCTGATCACCGCTGGTAATGATCCGGCCATAGTGCAGCGCATCATCAGGTTCAAACCCCAGCACCACCACCGCCGGATTGTCTGGCCCGTGCAGCCGTTCCAGCATCGCCCGCATGGTGTCGGCGCTGACGAACGGAACATCGCCATAAAGCACCAGCACATCGCCGGTGAAATCCGCCAGCGCGGCCCCGGCCTTCTGGACCGCGTGGGCGGTGCCGTGTTGCGGCTCCTGCACCGCAATCACCGCGCGGCCAGCCAATGCCGCTTCAAGCTGATCGCGTCCGCTGCCCACCACCACGATCTGCTGCGTCGGCGCAAGTTCCGCCACACTGGCCAGCAGATGCTCCAGCATTGGCCGCCCGGCGATGGGGTGTAGCACCTTGTGAACAGCGCTTTTCATGCGGGTGCCCTTGCCCGCGGCAAGGACGATTACGGCTAATGGAATGGCGGCTACGGTCATGCTTAATGCCTTTGCCACCAAATCCTTGCCGTTTCCACTACGGCGCGAAGTGCTTGCCGCTAAAAATCAATTTGGGCCCGCACCCCGACCGAATCCGCACTGTAATCTCGCGAGGTTCCGGCCGCGACCGCCGCATCGTTCAGCCACAGATGGCCGTAGTTGAGAATGAAGCGGACATAATCAGTCGGAATCCACAGCAATGATGCGGCGGCAATTTGCTGACGCCCGCCGACAATCCCGGCATCGTTCAGATCAAGCCAATCATAGCGCGCGTTAAGCTGCACCGCGCCCAGCCCGCCCTTGTTCAGAGGATGCTTGGGCTTGATCCGGTCATAGACGCCGCCCTTATAGGCGGTGGTATCGTCGGTCAGCAGATAGCCAACCTCGGCATAGCCGCCGTTGAAGGTGGGATCAGCCAGCCCCGGACGCCGCGCCGTGATCCAGCTGCTTTCCAGCGTCGCGTGGAAACGCCCGGCGACATAGGCCAGCTCTGCGCCATAGCCAGTCTCACCGGTTGCACCGATGTTGCCGGTGTTGATCAGGCGGACATCGGTGGTGTGGACGAACGGCCGCGCGCGATAACGGGTGCTGGTCTGCGCATCGTTGAAATCGCGGAGATGGATCGAACCGCCAATGTGCAGCTGCCCGCCCGCCAGCTTGGGCATGAACACTACCCGGCCATCCACGCTATAGCTGTTGTTGGTATCGGCATTGAGATCGGCGGCATTGTCAGTAAACACCCCGCCCTGCACCACCACAGCCGTGCCTGAATAGGTCGCGCTAACCCCAACGCGCCGCTCAAAGCCAAAGCCACTGTTGAACGCGGCCCGCTCCATAAAGCTGGTGAACAGGTCAGAGGTCATGTCCTCCATGCTCTGGAACGGCTTGTGCTGGCCCAGGGTCAGCGTCAGCTTGGGGCTGGCCTTGTAGGTGAGGTACAGATCAGTGAGATCGACGTTGCTGCCCGCCAGATCCGCCTCGACCCGGTAGCCAAAGCCGCCCGGAATGGTGCCGTCAAACCCGATATAGGCACGGCGGAATTCAGTGGCGATACCCAGGCTCTTGCTGCCGAGCGCAGCAGGCGCGTTGACCCCGGCAGTATCGATCTGCAGCCGTCCGCGCGGCTTGAAGCTCCAGCTGCCAGCGGCGGGATTCTTGGGATCGGCGGGCGTGGAGATACGCGGCGCGCCCTCCCAGCTGATCGATGTTCCAGCAGGCGCGGTCACACTTGGCGGTGGCGGCGGGGCTGGAACAACTGCCGGTGCCGGAACCGCTTTGGCCGCAGCCAGCTGGCCCTCCAGCGTATCGATCCGCTGCGCCATCTGGCTCATCTGGGCGCGCATCGCCGCCAGTTCCTGCTGGATCGCGGCATCATTGGCATCAGCGGCTTGGGCAGGCAGCGCCCAGCCCACCGCAATCGCGATGGCTATGGCAGAGGATCGGCTGTTCCGGCTCATGTATCAGGCCCCCAAATGGCTTATGTTTCGATTCGCAGTCAGTGATACGACCGCTGCATGACACTTATTTGACAATGCGGTTACGCGCTGCCCCTACGGCACGGCGGCACGGGCTTTAGGCAGTTGAAAGCCGTTGTCCATCGTGCCATTCCGCCCCCGCTTGCCCGCACGTGTCAACGGGGCAAATCAACTTTCATCAGCGGAGCTGAACTATGAGTATTTCTTTCAAGGACCGGGTTGCGATTGTTACCGGTGCGGGCGGGGGCCTCGGCCATGCCTATGCGATCGAACTGGCCAAGCGCGGCGCCAAGGTGGTGGTCAACGATCTGGGCGCAGCCCGCGATGGCACTGGCCATTCCGATGCCGCGCTCAAAGTGGTCGAGGAAATCCAGGCCATGGGCGGCGAGGCGATGTCGAACGGCGGCAGCGT
>JAYVKX010000083.1:0-3310 GCA_043768005.1 Novosphingobium sp.
GCAGCGGCAAAAACTACAGCATTCTTCATGGACTTACGGCTCCGGCATGCAATCAATCTTGCCAGAGCATAGCAGGCTTAGCGCGCAGTGACAGTCTCACCAGAGCGGCCCGGAAAGTGATCGAACAGGGCTGCGGCCAGCCGCGTCGCGATCTGCTGATCGCCCCAGCGCGAACTGCCCTGGCGGGTAAGGATTTCGGCGCGGCCTTCCCAGAGGACGGTCTGACTTGCGCGGTCACGGATGCGGGCCTCAAGCCGGGTGGAAAGCAGGGCTTTGCGCGGTTTGGTCAGATCAATCGCCAGCCCCAGGCCAAACCCGCTGCCGCGATTGCCGACGGTGGTTTCCATCACCCCGCTGACCGGGCGATGCGGCGCTTCTTGAGGCACAGCGACATCGCGGACGATCCGCAGCTCGGCAATTTGCCCGCCTCCGGGGCTGGCAGTGACAATATCATAGCCCTGCCGGGCCAGCTGATCGATCACCGCTGCCTCGAAGATCGCCAGCCCGCGCGCATCGATATCGCCGGCGCCTGCAGGTGCCGCGCTGACCGCGACAGGGCCATGGCCCAATGCCGCAGCGGCTGCGCCTTCGGCCACGAACCGGGTTACTTCAACCTTGCCCTCTGGCCGCTCGCTGCGCGAAGCTGACCGATCGGGCCAGCCATAGCCGCCGGACTGGGCCAATGCGGGCCCTGCGGCGAACAGCAACAGCGCCAGCGCGGCAAAATTGGCAGGGCGCAAGTCAGACATGGTCGCTCCGGGCAATGGCATGGAGGCTCAGGGCTAGCCCCCGTCCCCTTTCCATCAGGTGAACGGTGTGAATAGCATTGCGCGTTAACCACTTGGCGCCGCAGCCGTGCTAGCCATGGTGCCATCATGACCACCAGACTTCCCGTACTTGTTACCGGAGGCGCCGGCTATATCGGTGCCCACGCGGTCCTTGCGCTCACCGACGCCGGCTGGCCGGTTAGCGTGATCGACAATCTTTCCACCGGATTCCGTTGGGCAGTGCCGGATGGCGTGCCATTCTATGATGGCGATATCGCCGATGCAGGCCTACTGGCGCGGATCTGCGCCGAACAGGGCATCAGCGCGGTGATGCATTTTGCCGGATCGGTGGTGGTGCCCGAATCGGTTGAGAACCCGCTTAAATATTATGAGAACAACACGGTGCGCAGCCGCGCGCTGATTGCGGCGCTGGTGGCCGCAGGCGTGCCGCATATGATCTTCAGCTCAACTGCGGCAACCTATGGCATTCCCGAAGTTTCGCCCGTGCGCGAAGACAGCCCCACGCTGCCGATCAACCCCTATGGCATGTCCAAGCTGATGACCGAGATCATGCTGGCTGATGTCGCCCGCGCCCATCCGCTCAATTATTGCGCGCTGCGCTATTTCAACGTCGCCGGGGCCGATCCGCGTGCGCGCGCCGGGCAATCGACCGCAGGTGCAACGCATCTGATCAAGGTTGCAGTAGAAGCGGCGCTGGGCAAGCGCCGAGGGGTGGATATCTTCGGCACCGATTATGCGACGCCCGATGGCACCGGGGTCCGCGATTATATCCATGTTTCGGATCTGGCCGCCGCGCATGTGCTGGCGCTGGAGGCGCTGATTGCGAAGCCCACCGATTCGCTGACAATGAATTGCGGCTATGGCCGGGGCTTTTCGGTGCTCGAAGTGCTCGATGCGGTGGACCGGGCGACCAATGCGCCGATCGTGCGCCGGTGTGGTGCGCGGCGCGCGGGAGATCCCGATGCACTGATTTCCGACAACCAGCTGATCAGGCAGACCCTGCCGTGGGAACCGCAATACGCCGATCTTGACGTAATCGTTGGTCACGCGCTGGCGTGGGAGCGAAAGTTGGACCAGATCAGAGGCCCGGCTTGAGTCGTTGTTGGGTGCGGTCGGGCCATCCGGCCCTCCCTTGCTGTGCCGTCCCGCTCCCCCGCCCAGCCAACCATTCAGGATACTCTCGTGGGTGGGCGGGGGAGCGGGATGGCACAGCACGTCATTCGCGGAGGCGAATGGCGCATCAGACCAAAGACTCCGGCTTGACTTCACCGGGCACCCACCGTAACGGCCCGGCTTCAATTTTCGCAGGCTTCGCGCCGCCCGAGGACATCATGAAGATTCGCAACAGCCTCAAGTCACTCAAAGGCCGCCACCGCGACAACCGCGTGATTCGTCGCCGCGGGCGCACCTATGTGATCAACAAGACCAACCCGCGCTTCAAGGCGCGCCAGGGCTGATCGGGACGCCGTCCTGGGCCAGCCCCGGGATGACGCAATGATTTCCGCCGTGGTTTCCGCTGTCGTTTTCGATGTCGGCCGCGTCCTGGTTCAATGGGACATGCGGCTGCTGTTCGCCAAGCTGATCGCTGATGCTGACGAGCTAGACTGGTTTACCGCCACCGTCGTCACCCCTGAATGGCACTTTCAGCACGATGCCGGGCGGCCGCTGGCCGAGATGGTGGCAGAACGCAGCGCCGAATATCCCGCGCACGCCCATGTGATCCGCGCCTATGCGCAGCGGTTCAACGAAACGATCCCCGGCCCCGTGACCGGCAGCATCGAGCTGGTCGAGGCGCTGTATGCGCAGCGTGTGCCGCTGTTTGCGATCACCAATTTCGGCGCTGAGCTATGGGCACGGTTCCGCCCGACCTATCCGGTGTTTGATCTGTTCCGCGATATCGTCGTTTCGGGAACCGAGCGGCTGACCAAGCCCGATCCCGCGATCTATGCGCTGGCGGCGCGGCGGTTTGGCCATCAGCCCGGCAAAATGCTGTTCATCGATGACAATGAAGCCAATGTGATCGCGGCGCGGGATTGCGGCTGGCAGGCGCATCTGTTTTGCGACGCCCGGACTTTGGAGGCCGAGCTCATGGCCCGCAACCTGCTGCCCTGAACCAAAAAAAGCCCCCACCTTACGGCGGGGGCCAGTTAATTGGGGTCTGTCAGAAGTGCCTGAAATATTCGGCTCAGGCGGCCGTGTTGCAACGCTGAAGCTCTTCAGCGCTCAATTCGCCCTTGGGTGTGGCGAAACGGGTAACGGGCCCGATCTTCTTGACCAGGCGCGCACAGCTGATTGCCGGGCGCGAGCCATCGGCCTGGGCCGAGCATTCACCGCCGGCGCAATTCCACAGCGTTTCATTGATGACCAGGCGGCGCGGCGCTTCAAGCTGGGCCGCCAGCGAGGCAATATTGCGATTGCTGGCTGCCTGGGCATGGGCCGGGCTGGTGGTCAGGCCAAAGCTGGAAACGGTGCCAACGATGGCGAGGCCTGCGGCGAGCAGAGTGCGAGAAAACGGCTGGATA
>JAYVKX010000084.1:0-10031 GCA_043768005.1 Novosphingobium sp.
GCGGAGGCTCGGCCTGCGCGAACGCCGCCGATGAGACGAACACTGCCGCGATGAACGCGAGCGCTCTCACGCCTCAACCAGCTTGAGCAGCCGGCGCTCTATCACGAACAACACCCCGGCCAGTTCGTGCCCGCGTTTCAGCACCTGTCCAGCCTCGCCGAACAGCGCCCACATGCCTTGTTTGCTGCGCAGCGCGGGGCATTTGACGATCCGGGCCTGCGGGCGATCGGCGGTGCGGCGGAAAGCGCAGAAGGCGGCTTCGTCGCGGGTGAAGTCCATCGCATAATCGCGCCACTCGCCCGCGCAGACCATGCGGCCATAAAGATCGAGGATGCGTTGCAGTTCAGGCCGTTCGAAGCCGACTTGAAGCGGCTGCCGGGCGATAATCGGAAAGGGCGTGACGATTGCGCTCAAGCCGATTTATCACTCCGCTTGCGCCCCGCCGATTGCTTGGCCGCTGCCGCATCCCGCTCATCGAGCAGCGAGGCTAGGCGCAATTGCATTGCCAGCATTTCGCACTGGAGCAACTCGAGCTTCTGAGTGGCCGGATCGAACCGTTCCGAGCATGGTGTGCCATAGGGCACAAAATGCTGCGTTTCAGGCTTTACCTCAACCAGCATCGGCTTGGCCGGGATGCCGACCATCGTTGCGCCTTCGGGCACATCCTTGGTCACCACGGCATTGGCCCCGATCCGGCTGTTCGCCCCGACCGTCAGCGGCCCGAGGATCGCCGCGCCAAGGCTGATGATAACATTATCGCCGATGGTCGGATGACGCTTGCCGCCCATGCCATTGGTCGGGTTGGTCCCACCCAGCGTCGAGCCCTGATACATGGTGACGTTGTCGCCGATCTCGGCCGTCTCCCCGATCACCACGAAGCCATGATCGATAAAGAAATTACGCCCGATTTTTGCACCCGGATGGATATCGATCGCGGTCAGGAAGCGACTGGTGTGATTGACCATCCGGGCGATGAAGTGGAGCTGCGCCTCGAACAGCCAGTGCGCCACGCGGTGCAGTCCCAGCGCCCAGACGCCCGGGTAAAGTAGCACTTCCCAGCGCGAACGCGGGGAAGGATCGCGCGCGACGATCGAATCCAGATAGGAAATCAGACCACTGGGCATTGTCCCCCCTTTTCCCACTAAAGGGCCATCAGATCAAGCGCGGCTGGCTGGCCCCCATCACCACCTCCAGCGCATCACGCCAAAGCGACAAGGTAGGAGCCTGCTTACGCTCAAGGCTAAGCCGGTCGATCGTCTCGACCAGCCGTTCCACCCCCATGTGGCTACGCTCACACCGGGGCACAAGATAGGCGGCGGCATCTTCGCCCAAAATCAGTCCGCGCTGCTGGGCATGGGCCGCGATCAGCTCGCCCAGCATGGCATCATCGGGCGCGCCGATGGTGAGGTGAAGCGCCGCCCCCAGCCGCGAGGCCAGATCCGGCAGCGCGGCCCGCCATTCCCCCCCGCCACTGTTGGCATCGGTTGCGCCAGTGACCAGCAGCAGCGGCGTGGTGCCCGCTTGCGCGCGGTTCCAGCGGTGGAACAGCTCCGTCTCGTCCATCTGGTCTGCATCGTCGATCGCCTCGCCCGCGCCGCTTTCGGCAAACCAGCGCGCGATCAGCGATTTGCCCGAACGCGGCGGGCCGAACAATACGGCGGTGCGAAACGGCCAGGATGCCGCCGCCGCGCAAGCCTCCAGCACCGGCGAATTGGCCACGCCAACCACGATCCGTGACGGCCCCGAGGCCGCACCGGCCGCGAGGGGAAGTGCGATCTGCGACATCAGCGCCGGATGCTAAGCGCGTTGTTGCCGATAGTAACCTGCCAGCCCTTGGCGCGCAGCAGAGCCGCCAGTGCCGAAAGCTCGCCCGCGTAGCTGACCCGCATCACCGAAGTTCCGCCCAGCGCCAGGCTGGTGGTTGAAGCGCCCTGCACGCCGGCTGCCCCGCGCACCGCACCCATCGCGGCATCGACGGCATTCGCATCGGGCGAGGCGAACTGCACCGTAAAAGTATTGGTCGCGGCGGAAGACTGGCTCGCCGCCGCGCCCGGCAAGGCCGCCGCTGTAGCATCCAGGCTTGGCACCACCGCCGCCGCATCGGCCTGCCTGCCTGCCGCGATCAACGCTGCCAGCGCCGGATCGAGCAGCGGCCGTTCGGGGATCAGGGTTGGATCGGGGCGCAGTTGCCCATCGGCCAGCGCCTGCGCATAGATCTGATCCAGCCGCACCACCGCCCGCCCCAACATCGCGGGCAAGGCCGCCTCATCATTGGCGGTCATGGTGAAGCTCGACAGGAAATTGTTGTCCGGCCCGAACCGCGCGGTAAATGTTCCGCGCACCGGGCCGCCCGGCCATTGCCGTTCCAGCCGCGCTACTGGCACAATCACATCCGCCGCGCCAAATTGATCCAGCACATTGCGCCACCAGTTGCGGCTGCGCCGGCCCGGTTGCCCGGCGGTCAGCAACAGCGATTCGCCGCCCGCACCCGAAGGCCGGACATAATCGATCGAACTGGCCCCGGCGCGAAACTCTGCCCAGACTTTTTGCCAGGGCGAGCGGACTTCGAACACCTGCGTCGCACCGCCCGAAACCAGCACCGGGATCACCAGCATCGGGGCTGAATGCACCCGCGCGCCGCCATCGCCGCCCAGAAACTGCCCGGCCCGCGCCCGATCGAAAATTATCCCGAGCGTGGCAAAATAGCGTTTCGGCCCGATCTGTTCCCGCTCGATCACCACGGCGGAAACCATCCCGTCGATCTGCCCATCCGCCATCGCCGGGCCGCCAGCCTTCTGCCAGGCCAGCCGCTGAGCCAGTTTCCACCCGGCCAGCCGGGCATCCTGCCCATCCTTGCCAGTGGTGTTGACCATGATCCCGTTCACTTCAATATCAGAAGTGCTGGCCACCGGCTGGATCCCGCGCTCCCCTTCAACTTGCGCGATCAGGCGCGCCGGGCCGATCAGAACCAGCAGCGCCGCCAGCGCAAGCACCAGCCCGCCCAGCAGCGAAGCAGCCGGGCCGGGGCGGGTGATCGCCGTGAAAAGAGAGGGCGTTGCAATGGTCATCGGGGAAATCATCGGCCTTTTGCCCAAACGGTCATGGAAATCCAAGCAGGAAAGCGTTAGGCGCATTTTGATGTCGAATAACCCACCCCCAAAGAGCTACAATTATGCCCAGGCGGGCGTCTCGATTGCCGCTGGCAACGCGCTGGTCAAGGCGATCGCGCCGCTGGCCCGGGCGACCGCGCGGCCCGGTGCCGATGCGGAGCTGGGCGGCTTTGGCGGCTTTTTCGATCCGCGCGCGGCGGGCTATCAGGATCCGCTGCTGGTTGCCGCCAATGACGGGGTCGGGACCAAGGTCAAACTGGCAATCGATCATGATCGCCATGACCAGATCGGGATCGATCTGGTGGCGATGTGCGTCAACGATCTGATTGTGCAAGGGGCGGAACCGCTGTTCTTCCTGGATTATTTTGCCACCGGAAAGCTCGACAATGGCGTGGCGGAACGGGTTGTTGCCGGGATCGCCGATGGCTGCCGCATCGCCGGTTGCGCATTGATCGGCGGCGAGACGGCGGAAATGCCGGGCATGTATGCCGCCGGCGATTATGATCTGGCCGGGTTCTGTGTCGGCGCGGTGGAACGCGGTGAGCAGCTGACCGGGGACAAGGTGGCCGCAGGCGATGTGCTGCTGGGCCTTGCCAGCTCGGGCGTTCATTCCAACGGCTATTCGCTGGTGCGCAGATTGGCGGAGGATCTTGGCTGGCGGATGGATCGCCCGGCCCTGTTCGATGCCGACCGATTACTGATCGATCATCTGATCGAGCCGACCCGGATTTACGTAAACAGCCTGTTGCCGCTGGTGCGCCCAAGCGGCGGCAATCCGGCCAAGATCCATGCACTGGCCCATATTACCGGCGGCGGACTGCTGGAAAATATCCCCCGAGTGCTGCCAGCGGGCCTCCATGCCAGGATCGATGCCGATAGCTGGCAGCAGCCGCGGCTGATGGCGTTCCTGCAGGCGCAGGGTCATATCGAGCCGGCCGAAATGGCGCGCACATTTAACTGCGGGATCGGCATGGTGCTGGCGGTTGCGGCGGATGATGTGGCGGGCGTGATCGCAAAGCTGACCTCTGCTGGAGAAACCGTCCATGTGATCGGAGCGATCGAGCCGGGACCACGCGGCTGCACCGTGCAGGGCAGCGCCGAGACGTGGAGCGCACGGGAAAAATGGGCAGCGGTCCATGTCGGCTGAAATCCTCCCCGTGCCGGGAAGGATCTGATGGGCAAAGCCCGCACCCCGATCGCCGTGCTCATCTCGGGGAGCGGCACCAACATGGCGGCACTGCTCTATGCCGCGCGCGCCGCCGATTGCCCCTATGAGATCGTGCTGGTCGCCAGCAACAACCCTGACGCTGCCGGTTTGATGCTGGCCAAGGCAGAGGGCGTCGCCATTTTTGCCCTGTCGCACAAGGGCATGACCCGCACAGACCATGACGCAGCGATGGACGCAGCAATCCGCCAAAGCGGCGCGGATTATGTCGCGCTGGCGGGGTATATGCGGATCCTCACCCCCGAATTTGTCGGCAAATGGGCTGGGCGGATGGTCAATATCCATCCCTCGCTGCTGCCGAAATACACCGGGCTTCAGACCCACGAACGGGCATTGGCGGCGGGCGACACACTGGGCGGCTGCACCGTGCATCTGGTAACTGCAGCGCTGGATGATGGCCCGGTGCTGGGCCAGACGGCGGTCGCGATCCTGCCGGGCGATACGGCAGAAACGCTAGCCGCGCGGGTGCTGATTGCCGAACACCAGCTGTATAGCCGTTGTCTCGCCAAGCTGGTCAGTCAGGAGCTATCGCCTGAGCATCTTATCGGCAGAGTGCGCGAAATATCGCTCGCCCTGCCCGAAGCGGACGAGGTTCTTTCGCACGGGATGCCGTGCTTCGGCGTCCTCAAAGGCAAGAAATTCGCCTATGTGTCGCAAGACCATCACGGCGACGGCAAGCTGGCGCTGCTGGTCAAGGTCAGCGGGCTCGACGAACAGCAGCAGCTGATCGAAAACGATCAGCTGCGCTATTATCGCCCGGCCTATTTCGGGGATGGCTGGATCGCGATCCGGCTGGATCTGGGCGATAATGATTGGGACGGCATTGGCGAATGGCTGGGGCGCAGCTGGCGCATGTCCGCGCCGAAGAAACTGACCGCGCTGCTGGACGTGGCCGACGCGTTTTAGCTCCGCTTGCCCAGCCCCGGAATGATCATCCCGACCTTGGCCCGGTATTCGGCATAGCGATTGCCAAACCGCGCGATCAGATCGCGTTCCTCATAGCCGATCCCGATCACGATATAGGCGGTCATCCCGGCGGCGAGCACCAGATGCCCCAGACTCATCGCTGGCGTCGCCCAGAAGGCCAGGAAGAACCCGGAATAGATCGGGTGGCGAACATAGCGGTAAAAGCCGGGCGTCTTGAAATCATCGGCAGGGTCCGGCGCGCCGGTGAAATTCCGCCAGGCCTGAGCGAGGCCAAACAGCTCGAAATGGTTCAACAACCAGGTTGAGATGAACAGGATCGTCCAGCCGATGCCGAACAGCGCCAGCAGCACCATGCCCAGCCCGCTGCCCCGGACATCCCAGACCATAGCGGGGATCGGCCTCCACCCAAGATAAAGCACCGCCAGCGCCAGCGCCGATGCAAGGCAATAGACGCTGCGCTCAATCGGGGCAGGAACGATCCGGGTCCACGCCGCCTTGAAGCCGCTGCGCGCCATCACGCTATGCTGGATCCCGAACAAGGCAATCAAAGCCAGATCAATCACCACGGCCATGGCCACCGGTGCTTGCGGGCCGCGATCAACGGTGATCGGCAATAATCCGAAATCTCCGACAAATCCGATCAGATATGAAAATGCGGCGAAGAATGCGAAATAGCAGGCAACTGCTAGTCCCATCAGGAATGCGCGTGTCATAGAACTCTCCCCAACGAAGTTACTATGCGGCCCATGTCGTCCCATCCGGTTCTGATGACCGTTATGGCGATGATGCTTACACCCATGTGCCGCTGCTGGCTAGGATCATGAATATCCGGTAGTGTCTCAGTTTGAATTTTGATGGATGGGCTGTCGCATTCCAGCCGCAGAGCCTATATGCTTAGCGCAAAGCATGGAGGCTGTATGTCCGATATCAAACCGGTGATCTTCAAATACGACGAAGGCGAGATGCATGTCGTCCGCAGGTTAGGCGGGGCGATCCTGGCTCAATGGACCAAGCTGCCCCCGGAGGCTCAAAGGCGAATCGTGGAACAGGCTACGTTCGTTCACGATGACGATATGAACGTGCAGGTGCAGCAACAAATCCACGGCCTCATTCGCAAGCATAACCCCAACTGGGACGGCTCGGATGCCTAAGGGACCACAGGGACAAAAGCGACCAGCCGACGCGATAGCGAGGGCGGTCATGGTCGCGCGCATCGCCACGGGAGAAGTGGAAGACGGCGCAGAGACTGAGAAGAAGGCAAGTCCCGCGGGTCGCAAGGCTGGCGGCACGGCCCGCGCCAATTCGTTGACGCCCGAACAACGGAAAGAAATAGCGCGCCTTGCTGCGGACGCGCGCTGGAAGAAGGGTTAGGCTTCCTTCTCGTCGTCGTCATGGTCCATCGCATTTTTGCGC
This sequence comes from Novosphingobium sp., assembly GCA_043768005.1. Classification (GTDB taxonomy): domain Bacteria; phylum Pseudomonadota; class Alphaproteobacteria; order Sphingomonadales; family Sphingomonadaceae; genus Novosphingobium. Next base: position 6,676 of record JAYVKX010000084.1, read on the forward strand.
CACTCGATATCCAGTTCCAAATCCATCGGAAGGACAATGTGCTCATCGTCGGGTCGCATGCTGTTCCAGTGGTCAAGGTCCAGCGATAGCTGCACTCCGTCATCAACCATTTGTTCGCGTCGGCGCACCATCGACTTGCGCATGTTGCTGTGGGTCGTTTCGGGATCGTCAATGTCGATCCAGTAGAAGCTACCCTGTGAAGCCGCAGGAACGGCATGATAGGCCCGATAGGGCCTGCCGCTCGCCTTATCCGTCCGCACATCTTGGCGCGCCGCGTCACGCAACATTGCCGCAAGCATATCAGCCGGGCTCTTGGGCGTGGGGAAAGGCCAGCCCTTGGCGAAGCAAAACAAGGCGACATCATGCATGTCCAGTTCGGACTTGCCCGTCTCTTCACGATAGAGCCGGATCAGCTTCTGTAACTCTTGAACCTTCGACATTTGACGCTCCTATTCGCCGACCGGCGCGATGTTGCCCCAGCCGTCCACGTAGGAGGTCGGCAGGATGTATGACCGAATTTTAGCCAGGTGTTGCCGGAAGCGCTCGTATCGCCCGGTGCGGTGTTGCAGTTGCCCCGCCACGATGCCCGGATGGACGCCAAGGCTGCGGGCGAAGCCGATCATGTCGCGTTCCGAAAAGAGCGGAGCCTTCCGATCAATGAATGCCTGCATCTGCGATTGGGCAATGCAGAAATTGGCAGCGGCGTCGTTTGCCAGCCGCTCCTCCTCCGGCACACCCGGTCCCGTCCCGGCGCGCTCACCATCAAGCTCTGCGTCGAGGATCATTTCAGTTTTTCCGTGGCCTAGGCGCACATGTTCAAGCTCGTGCCGAAGCACGAACCAGAAATTGTCATTGCGGTCGTGGCGAAGCGTCATGCCGACCACCGGCGAGTGATCGTTCAACCAAAAGCACACCCCGTCGATCTTGGCAGCGGGAAGCGTCTCTACAACCACGAAGCGAATGCCAGCATCGGCGAGAATGCGAGGAACCTTCCGCACATTTTCCGCCGAAACCAAGAGCGACTTCAGTTCGCGGATTGCCCCGTCCAATGCTTGCTGAGAAAAGCGCGGCACGATCATTTCGGATGCCATCGCCCTGACACGATAGAGCCATGCAAGCTGGGCCGGAGAAGGTTCCGTGTTCACCTCGGTTTTGCGGGCCGCGTGGGGGAGAATCTCGATTTCGTTGGCTGATGCAACACCAAAAAATGCGGCCAGCGCACTCTCTACTTCGGCAACGTTCTTAGGATTGACCGCACCTAGCCAGCCGCGCTTCGCCATTTCAGGGATAGGAAGCCCACCAAAAAGGTGCGCCCGGTTTGCACGTGCAGGATCGGGGCGAGAGGATAAGCGCGCTACTCCAAGGTCGTAACTGTGCTGGAGCGCAAGAAAGTCACTTGCCGGGACAGAAAACACTTCTTCGAGCAAGAGTGCAGTATCGGCATCAAGAGATTGCTTGCCAACGATAATCTTGTTGATAGCCGTGTCGCCCTTGCCAATCACCAGCGCCAAAGTCCTTTGGCTCCAGCCCCGTTCGGCGAGAAGCGCTTCGATTAACTGTCCAGGCGTTTTGTATTCCGACATTCCGACCCCCCTAGCACGCCGCGTTCGGCGTTGAAATAGCGAAATTGCTCTATTTCGCAATTTCTCATTTTATGCTTGCATAATGCCACAAAAGTTCATATTGAAAATGAATGAACAAGCTGCCTCTTTCCAAGCGCATCCAAATCCTCGCGATGCTTTGCGAGGGATCGTCGATGCGGTCAATCAGCCGCGTTGCCGACGTGTCGATCAACACGGTTTCAAAGCTGCTGGTCGAAGCTGGCGAGGCCTGCCTGATCCTGCATGACAATACCGTTCGCAACGTAAAGGCTAGCCGCATCCAGTGCGATGAAATCTGGTCATTCTGCCATGCCAAAGCCAAGAACGTGGCGACAGCCAAGGCAGCACCGGAAGGCGCTGGCGACGTATGGACATGGACAGCGATTGATGCTGATACCAAGCTGATCGTGTCCTACTACGTCGGCGACCGTTCGGGCGAAAGCGCAATGGTGCTAATGGATGATCTACAGGCCCGCCTTGCCAACCGTGTCCAACTGACAACCGATGGTCACAAGGCTTACCTTGAGGCCGTGGAAGGCGCATTCGGAAGCGATGTTGACTTTGCCCAGCTAGTGAAGCTGTATGGCCCCACGATCACCGCACCGGGCCGCTACAGCCCAGCGGAATGCACTGGCATCAAGAAAATCCGCCGCGAAGGCAATCCCGACATTGCCCATGTCTCAACCAGCTACGTCGAGCGCCAGAACCTTACCATGCGCATGTCCATGCGCCGCTTCACCCGGTTGACCAACGCATTCAGCAAAAAGCTGGACAACCACATTCACGCGCTGGCGCTCTATTTCGTGTTCTACAACTTCACCCGCATTCACAAGACGTTGCGGATGTCACCAGCTATGGCAGCGGGGATCACTGATCGGCTTTGGTCGCTGGAAGAAGTGATTGCCAAGATTGACGAGCTGGCCCCGGCCCCCAAGGCGCGCGGGCCTTACAGGAAGCGCGGCGATGAAAATTCAAACTGAGACACTACCGAATATCCCAGCAGTCCCGGTGCCGTCGCTTGCCACCAATCGGAACCCCACAACAGCTGGACTGCAACTGTTGCAGGCAGCCATAAAGCGAACCAGACGATGTAGGCCCGGTGCACACGTCCAAGCCGGAACAGATCCCACGCAAACATCGGGGAGAGCCACAAGAGCGTATAGAGATCTGCTGAAAGCGGACTTACGGGCATGGTGTGATGCAGCCAGGTAATCCGGTCGATCGAAGCGGGCAGCGGCACCAATGTGGCAAGGATAATCATGCGCTTGTGAAAGCCTGAATCCACGCGCCGGGCCCGCACTGCAAGGAACACGCAGATTGCGAACAGCACACCGGCGCGAAATTGCAGGAGCATGATATCGGTCCTGACTGCGAGGCCACCGCGCAGCTTCTCTGCCATTTCAGGCGGTGCCGATGCAGCCGCATTCCACAGCTGCGCGTACATCGTAGGCACCAGCACAATTCCGGTAACGATGATCGCTGGAGCCAGCAGGAACGAGGCAATTCCAAGCTTCTGGTGATGGCGGCTATTGCCAGTGGCCATCAGTGTGGTCTGCGTCAGCAGCAAAATCAGCCACGATCCCATCAGCACCGCATGGATATGCAGCACTGGCGGAAAGGGCGCGCGCTCGCCTGCCTCGACCAATGCAATCTTGCCCAGCGAGTCCGGGATGAAGCCAGCCAGCGTAGTCACCACGAACAACCCAGCCATGAACACGTAGATCCACCGATCGATCGCTGCGATCAGTGGAGAAC
>JAYVKX010000085.1:0-8715 GCA_043768005.1 Novosphingobium sp.
GGGAAACGGCAGTTGCCGGATCCTATGGGGCAAGTTCAGGGGTAAAGTCCATGTTCTCCGGCTCGATTCCGGCTCTGGTAACGCCATTTCGCGATGGAGCGTTTGATGAGAAAGCTTTTCGCAAGCTGGTTGACTGGCAGATAGAGAATGGCTCGAACGCGCTGGTCCCCTGCGGCACAACGGGCGAGGCCTCGACGCTGTCCAATGCCGAGCATCACCGAGTGATCGAGGTTTGCATCGAACAGGCCGCCGGGCGGGTGCCGATCATCGCGGGCTGCGGCAGCAATGATACGATGAACGCGCGGCTGCACATGAATTTCAGCCGCAAGACCGGGGCCAAGGCCGCACTTTGCGTTGCGCCCTATTATAACCGCCCGAGCCAAGCCGGGCTGATCGCTCATTTCAGCTTTCTGGCCGAGAGTTCGGAACTGCCGATCGTGCTCTATAATGTTCCGGGCCGGACGGTGACCGATCTCAAGCCCGAAACGGTGATCGAGCTGGCCAATCGATTCCCGAACAAGATCATCGCGATCAAGGACGCCAGCGGCGATCTGTCACGCGTCACCGATCACCGCATGGGGATAGGCAAAGATTTCTGCATGCTGTGCGGCGATGACGAGCTGGCACTGCCGTTCAACGCGGCAGGCGGGGTGGGCTGCATCTCCGTCACCGCCAATGTCGCGCCGCGGCTCTGCGCCGATTTCCAAGCGGCCTGCGCTGAAAACAATCTGGAAAAAGCCCGTGAGCTCAACGACAAGCTATACCCGCTGCATTATGCGATGTTCGAGGATGCCAGCCCCGGTCCGGTCAAATACGCGCTTTCGCGCGTTCACGACTGGATCGGCGCAGATCTGCGCCTGCCGCTGGTGCCCTGTTCGGCAGAGGCGCGGGCGGCGGTTGATGCCGCCTTGGAGCATGCCGGGCTGGTGTGATGGGGCAGGCGCAGTAAGCCAAAGCGGTGGAATGCGGAGCGAATTAGGCCGCATCACCCGTTCCCTTTTGCCGCAACGCACCCTACATGCGCAAACATCATGGCCCGTCCCACTCCCGCCCCGTTCGACAAGGTAAAGATCGTCGCCGAAAACCGTCGGGCGAAGTATGACTATTATATCGAGGACGTGTTCGAGGCCGGGATTGCGCTGACCGGGACCGAGGTGAAATCGCTCCGCTTTGGCGAGGGTTCGATTGCTGAAAGCTATGCCGAAGTCAAAAATGGCGAGGTGTGGCTGGTCAATTCCAATGTCCCCGAATTCAGCCACGGCAATCGCTATAATCACGAGCCAAAGCGCCCGCGCAAACTGCTGCTGAAAGAACGCGAGATTGCCAAATTCCACGGTGCGGTGGAACGCAAAGGCATGACGCTGGTGCCGCTATCGATCTATTTCAACGGCCGTGGCCGCGCCAAGGTTGAACTGGCCTTGGCCAAGGGCAAGAATGCGGCGGATAAACGCCACGTCATCAAGGATCGGGACTGGCAGCGCGACAAGGCCCGAATTATGCGGGAACACAAATGACCGGCACAATTACCCGTATCGCTGCATGGGCCGAGCGCATTATGCCCAAGCGCGAGGAGCTTGAACACAGCCGCTGGATCGGGCCTTTGGCGCGGCGGCAAGAGCTGTGGCGGTTTACCAGGCGCTCGGTTCCGCGCGGGGTTGCCGTGGGGTTGCTGGTTGGTATTTTTGCGCTGATCCCGGGCATCCAGATTGTCGGTGCGGCGCTGATGTGTGTGCCCAGCCGGGGCAATATTCCGCTTGCCGCGCTGATGACCTTTCTCTCCAACCCGGTGACTACCCCGCTGATCCTGCTCGCCTCGGCGTGGATTGGTAACCGGCTGGGCTTCCACGCTGATCTGTCCACGCTTTATACGCTGATGGAGAGCCATGCGAGCCTGGGGGCTTGGTCCAACTGGTTCTTTTCCGACGCTGCTCCGGCGGTGCTGATTGGACTGTTCACCATCTCTACCGTGGTTGCCGCCATTGGCTATCTAATCTCCTCGTTCACGTGGAACTGGTGGGTCCGGCACAAGCGCAAGACCAAGCTGGAACGGATCCTGGCCGAACGGAGCGGGGGATGAGCGCAGCGGGCGAGCGGACCCGGTCGAATAGCGCCGACTGGCTGCTGATCGGCGCGGGGCTGCTCGCCAGCCTGATCCTGCTGTGGTTCATCACCAAGCAGCCGCTGGTGGTCGCCGGATTTGGCGGCGGCGTACTGGCGCTGGGCGGGCTGGTGCGGAACTTCGCGCTTCGCGCACCGCCGCTGCGCGAGACGGAATATGCGCTGCCCGATTGGTCGGTCACTGTCGCTGCGATCGAACGCCCGGATACGGCCATCGCCATCACCGATCGGGCCGGACGGCTGGTTTGCGCCAATGCCCGTTATGAGGAATGGTTTGGCACCGCCCATGCCCCGCCGCGCCTGCCGGTGGATAACCCCTCGCTCGATCGACTCGCGCGGGCTGCGCGCAGCGGCTGGCGCGATGGCAAGGGCAGCGCCGATCTGATCGAAGGCGCATTTGCCAATAGCGGCGGCGGACGCTGGCGCGGCGAAGCGCTGCGCGCCGGACGCGGGGATGATTTTCTGGTCTGGCAGATCAGCCCGATGACCGCAGCGGATCCGGTGGGCGATCTGGTCGTCCAGCTGGATGGCAAGCTGGGCCGGGCCTTGGCACTGGCCGGAATTACCGCCGCGATCGTCGATCCCGATGGCAAAATTCGGGCCGCCAGCGCCGGGTTTGCCGCCCGCGCCACCGGCGATGGGGCCGCGCTGCTGACCGGAACCGAGTTCGTGTCGCTGCTGCGTCAGGACGAGCGTGAACGTATCAGCTGGACTCGCGATGGGCAAAAGGGCGCATCGCTCAGCATGTATTATCTGCCCGTCGCTGATCCTGATGCGATGGGCGAGCCCGATCCCGAAACCACGCCTTCGCTGATGTTGCTGGTCGATGCCGGCGTTGGCCTGGCGGCTGGAGGCGGTGAGGTTCAGGCCGCGATCCCGCATCTTGAGGCGCTGCTGGGCCAGCTTCCGCTGGGCCTCGCCATGGCTGACCGTGATGGACGGCTGCTGTTCGCCAATCTGGCCTTCATGCGCGCGGCGGGGCTGGAAGGCGAGGTTGCGCCAACCTATCCGACCGATCTTGTGGTGCGCGAAGATAAGGGCGCGCTCTCTGATGCGATCCGCCGGTTTGCGCAAGGCCCTGCCAATGCGGGAGATATTGCGATCCGCCTGCGCGAACTGCCGGACGAGCCGGTTTCGCTCAGCCTTGCCGGGGTGCGCGGGCTGGGCGAGGCGGCGGTGCTGCTGGGGCTGACCGATTCGACCGAAGAAACCCGGCTCAAGCGGCAGGTGGCGCAGGCGACCAAGATGCAGGCCGTCGGGCAGCTGGCGGGCGGTGTCGCGCATGATTTCAACAATGTGCTGACCGCGATTCTCGGCACCTGCGATCTCATGCTGCTGCGCCATACGCCGGGTGACAGCGATTATGATGATATCCAGCAAATCCGCGCCAATTCCAACCGCGCCGCCAGCCTGACCCGCCAGTTGCTCGCCTTCTCGCGTCAACAGACGCTGCGGCCCGAGGTGTTGCAACTGCCCGATGTCGTCACCGATATTTCGACGATGCTGCGGCGCTTGATCGGCGAAAAAATCCAGTTTTCCGTCACCCATGATCGCGATCTAGGGCCAGTCCGCGCCGATCCCACCCAGCTGGAACAGGTCATCGTCAACCTCGTCGTCAATGCCCGCGATGCGATGCAGGGCCGGATTGACCACGGCGGCAAGCTGACCTTGGCGACCCGGCGGATCACTTCTGCTGATGTGCAGGGCATGCGCAGCGAAATCATCCCGGTGGGCGATTATACCGCGCTGGTAGTGCAGGATACCGGCGGCGGCATTCCGCCTGAACATCTCGGCAAGATTTTCGAGCCGTTCTTTACCACCAAGGAACAGGGCCGGGGCGGAATTATGGGGGGGACGGGCCTTGGCCTCTCCACCGTCTATGGCATCGTCAAGCAATCAGGCGGGTTCATCTTTGCCGAAAGCGAAGCGGGTAAAGGCACGAAGTTCACCGTCTATCTGCCGGTCCACCACGCCAGCCCCGGCGATCTTCCGGTATTGCCCGCCCCACCGAAGGAAGCATCGAGCTGGGCCGGCGGGGGGCACATCCTGCTGGTCGAGGACGAGGATATGGTCCGTGCGGTGGCCACCCGCGCCCTGGTCCGCGCAGGCTATACCATCACCCCAGCCAGCGACGGCGAGGAAGGGCTGGAGAAATTCCAGGCGCAATTGGCCGCTGGCGGCGCGCCGTTTGATATGATCGTCAGCGATGTGGTGATGCCATCAATGGACGGACCGGCCATGGCCCGCGAAATTCGCAAGCTTGCCCCCACGCTGCCCGTGCTGTTCATGTCCGGCTATGCCGAGGAACAACTGCGGAATGAGATCAACATCAAGCATATGTTCTTCATCCCCAAGCCATTCTCGATCCAGCAAATATCTGATAAGGTTGGGCAAGTACTTGGATCAATGAAGAATTGAGCCGATGAAGAATAATTTTCGTTCCCCCCTTGTTCCATAAGAACAAATTAGATACATACTCGGCAAGTTGACCTTTCGGGTCAGCCTTCTAGGCAAGGGGACGAAGCATGGCTGCACAGCTCAAACTGATTCAGGAAGGCAAGGAAACCATGGATCGTCAGAAGGCGCTCGAAGCAGCGCTGGCGCAGATTGATCGCGCGTTTGGCAAAGGCTCGGTGATGAAGCTGGGCTCGAAGGAAGCGATGCAGGTCGAAACGATTTCGACCGGTTCGCTCGGGCTCGACATTGCGCTTGGCGTTGGCGGCTTGCCGCGCGGCCGGGTGATTGAAATTTACGGGCCGGAAAGCTCAGGGAAAACCACGCTGGCGCTCCACGTGATTGCCGAGGCACAGAAGAACGGCGGCACTGCGGCCTTCATCGATGCCGAACATGCGCTCGATCCGGTCTATGCCAAGAAGCTTGGCGTCGATATCAACGAACTGATCGTCTCGCAGCCTGATACCGGCGAGCAGGCACTGGAAATCGTCGATACGCTGGTGCGCTCCAATGCCTTTGATGTGCTGGTGATCGATTCGGTTGCCGCGCTGGTGCCCCGCGCTGAAATCGAGGGCGAGATGGGTGACAGCCACGTTGGCTTGCAGGCCCGTCTGATGTCGCAATCACTGCGCAAGTTGACCGGTTCGATCAGCCGCTCGCGCTGCATGGTGATCTTCATCAACCAGCTGCGGATGAAAATCGGCGTGATGTATGGCAATCCCGAAACCACCACCGGCGGCAATGCGCTCAAGTTCTATGCTTCTGTTCGCCTCGATATCCGCCGCATCGGTCAGATCAAAGACCGCGACGATATCGTGGGCAACACCACCCGCGTGAAAGTCGTCAAAAACAAGGTGGCGGCACCGTTCAAGCAGGTCGAATTCGATATCATGTACGGCGAGGGCATTTCCAAGATCGGCGAAATCCTCGATCTTGGGGTCAAGGCCGGGATCGTCGAAAAGTCGGGTGCCTGGTTCAGCTATGACAGCGTGCGGGTTGGTCAGGGGCGCGAAAACTCCAAGACCTTCCTCAAGGAAAATCCAGAACTTTGCGACAAGTTGGAAGCCGCCATTCGCGGCCAGACCGACAAGGTCGCCGAAGAGATGATGTCAGGTCCGGACCCGGAAGACGACATCTGATCTTCATGGGGAGGGCGCTTTCCCCAACCCCCGGCGCCCTTCACCGAAACAGGACCGGCACGGTGCTCCTACGGGGCCCGCGCCGGTCTTTTCGTATGAGCTGCGCCGAGGATACCAGTGATGATCCTGCCAAGTTGACGCAAGGCCCGGCGCTTCCGATAAGGTGCCATGCCCAAACCTATCCAGATCATCGGTCTGCCGACCGACTGCAATTCGTCGTTCGAGCGTGGTCCAGCCCAGGCCCCCGCTGCCATCCGCGCCGCATTATGGAGTGACCGGGGCAATCTTTCGTGCGAAAACGGGATGGAGATCGGCACCGACTTCATTCTTGATGATGCCGGCGATCTGGCTCTGACCGAAAGTCCCGGCGATGCTGCGGTGATCCGCGATGGGGTTGCGGCAAGTCTGCGATCGGGCAGTGTTCCGCTGATACTGGGCGGCGATCACGCGGTAAGCTTTCCGATCCTTCAAGCAATCCATGCCGTACATGGCCCAGTGCAGATCCTGCATTTCGATGCACATCCTGATCTCTACGATGATTTTGAGGGCAACCCGCGCTCTCACGCATCGCCATTTGCCCGGATCATGGAGGCTGGGCTGGCCAGCCGTCTGGTGCAAGTGGGGATCCGCACACTTAACGGCCATTGCCGTGAACAGGCCAAACGCTTCGGGGTCGAGATTATCCCGATGAGCGAATTTGCACCGCACACGGTCCCGGTGCTTGAAGGGCCGTTTTACGTCAGCATCGATCTGGACGGGATTGATCCATCCGAGGCACCGGGTGTTTCCCACGCAGAACCCGGCGGCCTGACTCTGCGCGAGGTTCTGGCGGTGTTGCGCCGCCAGACTGCGCCGATTGTGGGCGCCGATATCGTCGAGCTTAACCCCCGCTTTGACCAGCATGAGCGAACCGCAATCCTAGCGGCCAAGCTGCTCCGCGAGGTGGCGTCGCTGATCACTCGCAACGCTGTCCCGGCAGCTTAACTAGGCAAGCACCTGCGCCTTAACCACCTCATCTGCCTGCTTTCCGGCAAGCTCGGCCAGATGATCAAAAGCCGCAGTGAACCCGGCTAGACCCTGACTTAGTGAGCGCAGTTCTGCATCCAGCCCATGCAGGCTGGCCTGGGGCAGCAAGGCCTCAACCCGTTCCCACCGCGGCCAGTCTGGATGGGGTGACAGCCCCAATATCTGTCCGCGTCGACTGGACAGGACCGAACCTGCCTTCGATCCGGTTCCTGGCGGCGTATCGATAGTTACCCGGCAGACCGGTTCGAGCAGATAGGGCGCGGCCGCTTCCAGCGCATTGTCCATCGCCATTCGTCCCGCGATCCGGAATGCCAGCTCCGAACTGTCGACCGCGTGATAGGACCCGTCAGTCAGAGTGACGGCAACATCGACCACCGGAAACCCCAGCGGCCCTTTGTTCAAAGCATCGCGCACCCCGATCTCCACTGCCGGGATCCACTGCTTGGGCACGACCCCGCCGGTGATCCGGTCCTCAAACACAAAACCCGCGCCGCGTTCCAGCGGGCGCACTTCGAGGATGACATCTCCATACTGGCCGTGGCCGCCCGATTGTTTTTTGTGCCGCCCGCGCTGGACTGCGCCCTTGCGGATCGATTCGCGATAGGCGATCTGCGGCGGACGGGTGTTGACCGCAACCCCGTAGCGCCGCTGCAACCGGCCCAGCACTACGGCAAGATGATCGTCATTGATCCCGTGCAGCACGGTTTCATGAGACACTTCATTCTGCGTCCAGCGCAATGCCGGATCCTCCTCGCACAAGCGGTGGAGCGCGGTGGATAGCTTCACATCATCCTTGTGGTCCTTGGTGGAGATCGCCACCGCCGCGTTGCGCGCCGGATATTCGATCAGCGCGGCCGAGCCATGATCGGCCCCGCGCTGGCCGATCACCATGCCACTGCGCGCTGCATCAACCTTGGCTATCGCCACCACATCACCCGGCGCGGCGAAGCCTTGCTTGGCGGTCTTGTCGCCCTGAACGAAGAAGATCGATCCGGTGCGCGCCGCATCTCCGCCAACCTGCAGTTCATCGCCTTCATGCAGCGCGCCACCCAGCACCCGGCCCAGCGCCAGCCGGCCCATCGCGCCGCCATTAGCGATCTTGAAAACATGTAATGCCGTTCCCGCGGTCACCCCGATCCGCTGGGCAGCGGCATCGGGGGCAGGAGCCTCGTGCCGCAACAGCTTGAGCAGCCGCCGCACCCCGCCGCCAGATTGCGCTGCGCCCAGGATCACCGGAACCAGCTTGTTACCGGCGGTATCTGCGGCAAGATCGGCCATCACCGCTGCGGTTTCCGGGGCTTCGTCCAGCAGTAGCGCTTCGAGCAGAACATCGTCAAAATCGGCCAGCGTTTCAAGAAGCTGCGCCCGGCCCGCCTGTTCGCGCAGCGCCGCATCGCCGGGGATTTCGATCACCTGCGATGCAGCACCCGGGCGATAGCGATAGGCCCGCTCCAGCGCGAGATCGAGATAGCCGGTCACCGCATCGCCCTCGCGCAGGGGGATCTGGCGCAGTACCAGCGGCTCGCGGCTCATCGGTTGCAACTGCGCCAGCAAATCACGCACCGCGCCCGCGCGCGCATTCTCGATCTTGTTGACGAATATCGCGTGGGGCACGCCCAGTTCGTCCAGCTGGCGCAGCATCGGTTCGGCCAGAGCGGCGCGTTCCGGGGCTGGATCGATCACCAGCAGCGCCATGTCGGCGGATTGCAGCGCGGCCAGGCCATCGGCGGCAAAGCCCGCGCCTCCGGGCAGATCAATCAGGGCAAAACGATCACCCAGATATTCAAAATGAGACAGGTTGATTTCGGTCGAGCCGCGCCGCGCCCGGGCTTCGGGGCTGGCATCGCCCACCGTGGTTCCCGCCTCGACCGTTCCCTGCCGATTGATCGCACCGGTGGCAAACAGCAGCGCTTCTGCCAGGCTGGTTTTCCCCGTGCCAGCCGGCCCAACCAGCGCGATGGCGCGGGTGAGCGGCGCA
>JAYVKX010000086.1:0-2563 GCA_043768005.1 Novosphingobium sp.
GCTTCATGGTCGGTCAGTACAAGCGCATCACCGGCGAGTTTACCGGAGTGCTGACCGGCAAGGGGCTTGAATGGGGCGGCTCGCTGATCCGGACCGAAGCGACGGGGTATGGCGCGGTGTATTTCCTCGCCTCCATGCTCGCCACCAGGGGACAGGATTTGACCGGCAAAACGGCGGTGATCTCGGGCTCGGGCAATGTGGCGACGCATGCTGCCGAGAAAATCGTCCAGCTTGGCGGCAAGGTGCTGACCCTGTCGGACTCCGGCGGATACATTCACGATCCCGACGGGATCACCCAGGAGAAGATCGACTGGGTCAAAGCCCACAAGACCCATCGGCGCGGCCGGATCGAGGAATATTGCAACGAGTTCAAAGGGGCCAGTTTTGTCGCAGGCAAGACCCCGTGGCACGTTCCCTGTGATGTCGCGCTCCCTTGCGCCACGCAAAACGAACTGCTCGGCGATGATGCAAAAGCTCTGGTTGCGGGTGGCTGCATGGCAGTGGCTGAAGGGGCAAACATGCCGACCGATCTTGCTGGGGTGCACACGTTCAAGAAGGCCAGACTGCTGTTCGCACCGGGCAAGGCCGCCAATGCCGGCGGAGTTGCCGTGTCGGGGCTGGAGATGAGCCAGAATTCAGGCCGCCGCGCCTGGAAGGAGGCCGAACTCCAGCAGATGCTCAAGGACATCATGGCGGGCATCCACACCAGCTGCCAGACCTACGGTGATCAGGGGGGCGGCTATATTGACTATGTCAGGGGCGCGAACATCGCCGGATTCAAGAAAGTCGCCGATGCGATGCTGGCGTTCGGGGTAGTCTGAGGAAATGGCGCAAGAGCCCCGCAAATTGTCGTTGCAGGCAGTGCATCTTGTCCGCACGGCCACGCAGACCAACCTTACGCTCAGCCAGATGGCCGACCAGAAAGCAAGCATCCTGATGGCTGCAACCTTTGTGGTCTTCACCATTGCGGTGGGGCAAGCGCGGACAGGCGCGGTGCCTTTGACGCTGCTGGTGCTGGCGGGCTTTGCTTTCCTCTCGGCAATGTGCGCGGTTGCTGCGATCCTGCCTTCCGTCGCCGCCAAATCTGCCGGAGGAACGCAACCCAACCTGCTGTTCTTTGGCACTTTCACCCAGCTCAGCGAAGACGAGTTCGCCGAGCGCGTGCTCTCCGAACTGGGCGATGATGAACGTATCTACCGCGCGATGCTGCGCGATATCCATCAGAACGGCATGGTGCTGCAGAACAAGAAGTACCGGCTGCTGCGGGCGGCTTACTTGCTGTTTCTCACCGGGTTGATCTGCTCGTTTGCAATTTTTCTGTTGGAGACCCGCGCCCTGTTCGGGGTAACCCACATCTGACTTAGTGCACACCCAGGACAGCTGCCTGTTCGCGCAGCTGAGCCGCCTGCCCGGGATTTGCAGCCACCGCATCGGCCAAGGCCTTGCGGGCCAAGTCGGGCTGGCCGAGCGTCATGCGGCTGCGGATGAGCATGATCCAGCCGTCCACATTCGTGGGATCGGCCTTGAGTTTGACTTCGAGCCGGGCGACCATTCCCTCGGCCATACCGCGTTGTTCGGACGGGCGCAGCGCCGACGCGCGGGCGATGTCTTCCTTGCTCGGCCCTGGGAGCGCGGGCGCCGGTACCTGAAGCTGCGCGGCCGGTTGCTGGACCGCAGCGAGTTGCTTGGCTACAGCGATATGGTTGATCTTGGCGGCTTGCGTGATCGTGCGCCGCAGGTCGGCTTCCCAGGCAGCGCCAGGCGGCGTATCGGCAAGCAGTGCCAGCCAGCTGTCGATCGCGCCTTGGTGATCGCCGCCGAGGTCCTGCTTCACCGCAAGAAAATAGCGCGCACGCGGGTCTTTTGGATCGAGCGCAACGGCGCGTTCGAAATCGGCGGCGGCGGCGGCGGGCATCGGATCGTGCGCGCTGGCCATGACCCGCGCCTCGCCGCGACCCGACCAAAGCGAGGCCTGCTGCGGGGTCAGCTGCACTGCAGCGTCATAGGAGGCCACTGCCTCATCGAAGCGACCGGATTCAAAATAGGCCCCGGCAAGCGCCGACCAAGCCCCGCCGTCCTGGGGATTGTCGCGGGTACGCGCCTCCATCGCCACCAGAGGATCGCCGTTATCGCCGATTAGCGCGGCGGTCGGATCGGCCGCGCCGCCAGCCGCGCCGGCATGGCGCCGGAGCGAAGTGCCGATGGCGAAACCGGCCACCAGGATTGCCACCAGCAAGACCCAGGTACTGACGCGCCAGCGTCCGGTCTGACCATCTGCCATAGTTTGCTCAACTTCATCCATTGTTGCAGCCACAGCCTTGCTGCCATTGCCGCAATCGTTCGGCTCCGGTGTGGATTAGCCGCTTCGATTATGCAACACTTGGACCGCAGACGGGGGACTGCGGGATATCCCCAGGGAAAACCAATGGCAGATCGCGTCCGCATTGCCATCGTTGGGTCCGGGCCGGCCGGGCTTAGCGCGGCGGCGCGCGCAGCGGAGTTGGGGCTAAGCCATGTCCTGCTCGAAAAGACCTCGCATCTGTCCGACACAATCTACAAATAC
>JAYVKX010000087.1:0-3422 GCA_043768005.1 Novosphingobium sp.
CCTGCAGCGCGTGTTCGTTCAGAACCGTGCCCGCGCCAACGATGGCTCCGGGAACCTGCTTCATCTCGCGGATCACTTCGAGCGCCGAGGCAGTGCGCAGCGTCACTTCCAGCACGGTCAGCCCGCCTGCCACCAGCGCGGCAGCGATCGGCGCGGCATGGGCCACATCCTCGATCACCAGCACCGGGATCACCGGGGCCATCCGCATAATTTCTTCGATCCGGCTCATGCGCCGTGCTCCTTGGCAAAGGCGGCCGCAGCGCCAAACAGGCCGGGCTGGGGATGGGTGATCAGCTTGACCGGCAGCGCGGCCATCAGTTCGGCAAACCGGCCCTTGGCGCGGAACCGTTCGGCAAAGCCGGATTGAAGCAGCGTATCGCGAATGCGCAGGCCAAGCCCCCCGGCGATGACAACCCCGCTGGCCCCTTGCGCTAAGGCAAGATCGCCCGCGATCGAACCGAGCGAGAGGCAGAAGCGGTCCACTGCTGCGGCGGCGAGGCTGTCCTCGCCGCTAGTGCCCTTTTCCCACAGCGTACGATCATCGCAGGGCTGGATCGCGCGGCCTTCCATGCCGGCCAGTGCCTCGTAAATATCGATGATGCCGGGGCCCGAGACGACCCGCTCCACCGACACCCGGCGATAGCGCTGGCGCAGCCGCGCCAGGATCGCATCCTCGATAGTGTCGAGCGGAGCAAAATCGATATGCCCGCCCTCGGTGGCTTGCACCCGGTAAGCGCCTGCTCCGTCCCGCCAGATATGTGCAACGCCAAGCCCGGTGCCGGGGCCAACGATACTGATCGTGCCGCCCGCAGGAAGCGCCACGTCTGGCCCGGCCAGATGGACAAAGTCTGCCTCCCCCGCGCGCGCCACGGCATGGCCGACCGCGCCGAAATCATTGACCAGCGTATAGCGCACCACCCTCAGCTTTTCGGGGATCAGCGCCGGACGGATGATCCACGGATTGTTGGTGAAGCGGATCACTTCTCCGCCGACTGGCCCCGCGATCGCGATCGCGGCAGCGGTGGGCAGCGTGCCGCCCTGCTGCTGCGCGAAATCTTCCCACGCGGTCTGGAAGCTGGCGTGATCCTTGGTGTGGAGCGTCGCTGGTTCGCCCAGGCTGATCGCGCCATCGGACGCGATAGTTGCAATCGCGAAGCGCGCATGGGTGCCGCCGATATCAACCGCGACCAGTTTGGTGCTCACAGCCCTGCTTCCGAAAGCATGGCTGATCCGCCTAGTTCTGCACCATCGGCGAGGCGGCGGAACATGGCGAACAGCTCGCGCCCCATGCCAGACATTGTCTCAGTCGGTAGGGCCGGGGTGCGGCCGGTAAGATCGGCCAGTACTTCCAGGCTGCCCCGACTGGCGCAGAGCCGGATCATATCCCCATCGCGGATCAGGCTGAGCGGGCCGCCGCCCAATGCCTCAGGGGTAACGTGGATCGCGGCAGGAACCTTGCCCGATGCGCCCGACATCCGCCCGTCTGTGACCAGCGCCACCTTGAAGCCCTTGTCCTGCAACACGCCGAGCGGCGGGGTCAGCTTGTGCAGTTCGGGCATCCCGTTGGCACGCGGCCCCTGAAAGCGGACCACGACGACCACATCGCCGTTAAGCTCACCCGCCTTGAACGCGGCATTCACCGCCTCTTGCGTGTCGAACACCCGGGCCGGGGCCTCGATCGTGTAGAGCGCAGGATCGACCGCGCTGGTCTTGAAGGTCGCGCGCCCAAGATTGCCCTGAACCAGCCGCATTCCGCCATCGGCAGTAAAGGGCGTGGCCACCGGGCGCAGCATCTCGTCATCACCGCTGGTGGCGGGCGCGGGCTGCCATTTCAGCACATCGCCATCAAGCGCCGGCTCATCCGCATAGGCATCCATGCCGCCTGCGGCCACGGTCAACACATCGCGGTGGGCAAGCCCGGCATCCAGCAGCTCGCGGATCACATAGCCCATCCCGCCTGCGGCGTGGAAATGGTTCACATCGCCCGAACCGTTGGGATAGACCCGGGCAATCAGGGGCACGGCGGCGGAAAGCTCGTCCAGATCCTGCCAGTCGATCAGGATCCCGGCCGCACGGGCCATGGCCGGGATGTGGATCGCGTGATTGGTTGAACCGCCGGTTGCCAGCAGCCCGGCGCAGGCGTTGATGATCGCCTTTTCATCGACCACCCGGGCCATCGGGCGCGGATCGGCGCTGTCCCGGCCGATCGCGGCAAGCCGGTGGACGGCGGCGCGGGTCAGCTGCGAGCGCAGCGGCGTATTGGGCGGAACAAACGCTGCGCCCGGCATATGCAGCCCCATCAGCTCCATCATCATCTGATTGGAATTGGCGGTGCCATAAAAGGTGCAGGTGCCGGGCGAGTGGTAGCTTGCGCTTTCGCTTTCGAGCAGATCGGACCGGGTGGCCTTGCCTTCCGCATAAAGCTGGCGGATCTTCTGCTTCTCGCGATTGGCGAGGCCCGAGGGCATCGGGCCAGAGGGGATGAAAATCGCCGGCAAATGACCAAACCGCAAAGCGCCTATCACCAGCCCCGGCACGATCTTGTCGCAAATTCCTAGCAGCGCCATGCCATCGAACATCGCATGGCTCATCGCGATCCCGGTGGAGAGCGCGATGGTGTCGCGGCTGAACAGCGACAGCTCCATCCCGTCCTGGCCTTGGGTGACCCCATCGCACATCGCCGGGACGCCGCCCGCAACCTGCGCGGTGGCACCTACTTCGCGGGCATAAAGCTTCATCGCTTCGGGATAACGGCCATAGGGCTGATGGGCCGAAAGCATGTCATTATAGGCGGTAACGATGGCGAGGTTAGCGCCCCGGCCCGATGCGATGCCGGGCTTGTCCTCCAGCGATGCGGCAAAGCCGTGGGCGAGGTTGGAGCAAGACAGCGCACCCCGATTTGGATGACGCTCACCCTCACGCTCCATCAGCTCAAGATAGCGGCGGCGGCTGTCTTTCGACTTGTCGATGATCCGCTGGGTTACGCGTTCGACGGCGGGGTGGAGCTTACTCATGCCAGGTTACTCCGTCGCGCTCGGCCAGCGCGATTGCGGCAGACGGCCCCCAGCTTCCGGCGGTATAGCTCTTTGGGGTCACTCCGTGATCGGCCCAGCTGGCCCGGATTGCATCGATCCAGTCCCACTGCGCCTCCACCTCGTCACGGCGGACGAACAGCGTTTGATCCCCTTCGATCAGATCAAGCAGCAGCCGCTCATAGGCGATCCGTTTGGTCGGCCCGGCAAAGGCATCGGGCATACGGATATCCAGCGGCACGCTGCGCAGGCGGATCCCCTCGCGGTCAAGCCCAGGCAGCTTGGCCATCAGTGACAGGCTGATATTTTCTTCGGGTTGGATGCCGATGACCAGCCGGTTCGGCTCGGTCCGCGCGCCCTTTCCGGCGAAGATCGAATGCGGGACCGATC
>JAYVKX010000088.1:0-5346 GCA_043768005.1 Novosphingobium sp.
CTGTATGTTCAGGCCCAGCAGGCGCGCAAAATGGTTAAAAAGGTTGGCACCGCCCGCGAACAAGCGCTGACCAAGGCGCTGGTGCTGCGCTATCGCCCGGGCAAGGATGTCGGCAAGCATGACCGCGCCTATGCCAAGGCGATGCGGAAGCTGATCGAGGATTATCCCCAGGACAACAGCATCGCGATCCTGGCGGCTGATGCGACGATGGTCGCCGCCCGGTCCGATGCCGAGATTGGCGCAGCCATTCCGCTGATCGAAACGGTGCTGGCCCGCGCGCCCGATGATACGCCCGCGATCCATTTCTATATCCATGCCAGCGAAATTGTCGGCAAATCCGCTCAGGCCGAACCCTATGCCGATCGGCTGGCCGGGCTCGCCCCCAATGCCAGCCATCTGGTTCATATGCCATCGCATATTTTCTATTGGGTCGGGCGATATCAGGATGCAGCCAGTACCAATCTGCACGCGGTGGAACTGGGTATCGCCAATGCCAGGCGGCTTGGACTTGATGGGCCAGACGGCGTGTGGGGTCTGCCCTATCATGCGCATAATGTGATCTTTGGCCTGGGCGGCGCGCTGATGGCGGGCGATGCGAGGACCGGGCTGATCCTGGCGCGACCACTGGTCCAGCGCTCTACCACGCGCGAGGAAGCGGAACCGGTGTCTCAATTGCTGGCGGCGGCGGGCTATTACGCGCTGGCCCGGTTCGATGATCCGGCTACCGTCCTAGCCCTGGCCGAGCCGAAGCTGCCCTACCTCAAGGCCGCCTGGCATTATGCCCGCGGCGAAGTGCTGGCCGGGCGCGGTGATGTTGCCGGGATCGAGGCAGAGCTGGCCGCCATCCCGGCTACGCTGGCCGCGCCGCAGCTGGCCGCCAAACCGCGCCGGAAAGCCAAGGACGAAGCGGAAGTATCACCGGCGCCCGAACAGATGCTGGGGATCACCCGCGCGGTGCTGCAAGGGCGCGTGGCGATGCTGCAGGGCCGCCCGGCTGAAGCAGCAAAGGCGTTTACCGCCGGGGCCGAGATTGAGGAAACGAAGGATTTCGGCCAGTTCTCTGATCCGCCCGCCTTCTGGTATCCGGTTCGCCGTGATGTGGCGGTGGCCTTGCTCGCGGCGGGCGATGTCGCTGGCGCGCAGCGCGAACTCGTCGCTTCGCTCAAGCTGCGGCCCAAGGATCCAACCGCATTGTTCCTGATGCGCGAGGTTGAGGCAGCGCTGCGTCCATAAAGCTAAGGCGTAGTGATCGGATGACTGGCCGCTTCGCACTTGGCATTGGCCTCCTTGCCGCCGCCGCCCAGCATGGTCACTGCGATAAATCCGCCGACCACCAGCACGACAAAACCGCCCGTCACCAGCCCCAGATATTTGTCGATGAACGCCTTGATCGGCGCACCGAACAGGCGGAACAGCCCGCCGACAATCAGGAAGCTGATGCTGCGGCTGACGATGCTGGCCCCGATGAAGGTCAGCAGCGGCATCGAAATGAACCCGGCGGTGATCGTCAGCAGCTTGAACGGGATCGGGGTTGCGCCCTTGATCATGATGATTTCTGCCCCGTATTCGCGCAGATAACAGGCCGCCTTGGGAAAGCTTTCGGTCAGGCCCAGCAGGCCGAGCAGCTGCGCACCGACCGTATCGAACAGCAGATGCCCGATGGCATAACCCAGCAAGCCGCCCAGGACCGAGGCGATCGTCGCAATCGCGGCAAACCGGATCGCGCGTTTGGGCTCCGCCAGGCACATCAGCCCCAGCAGCGGATGCGGCGGGACCGGAAAAAAGCTCGCCTCAATAAAGGCAAACGCGGCCAGCCACCATTCGGCATGGGGATGGGCGGCCTTGGCCAAGGTCCAGTCATACAGGCGGCGCAGCATAGGCGTTTGGCTCCCCAAGGGCTGCAAGCCGCTTAGAAGGGTCCGATCACAGCAGCAAGTATTAACCTATATGGTTCTTTATACTTGATATCGTCACGCTATTATGGCACAAATACGGAACATCGCGATACACCGATTCGGATTGACCCGAACCGGAATCGCCAAAACTCTCGCCCCAGAAAACCCCGTCAAGGAAATCGCCCCCATGACCATGCCGATCAGGCGGGGCCGCGCCCACGTGGCCCGGCCCAAGCCGCGCAACAATACCCGATGGCGCGAAGTCTTCCTCGAAAAATTGGCAGAAACCTCAAACGTTACAGCGTCGGCCGAATGGGCCCATATCACCACCAGCCAGGTCTATGCCTCACGCCGGGGTGAGCCAGAATTTGCCCGGAATTGGCAGCGCGCGCTGTGCGAAGGTTATGACAATCTTGAAATGGAAATCCTCCACCGGCTCCGCAATGGCGAGAGCAAGGAGGGCACAGCAACCAAGTTTGAATATGCGGTCGCGCTGCGCTTGCTTTCTGCCCACAAGGACAGCGTCGCGCGCGAAAAAGCCATGCGTGACAATGAGAGCGCCGATGACGTGCTGGCCTCGATCGATGCCAAGCTGGATCAGATGCGCGAACGGGCCAAGGCCGCTGCAGAATTGTATGCCGATGAAGAACCGGAATGAACGGCTGGAGCATCTGCTCGGGCTTGAACAGCCAAAGCTGCGGGCCGAACTCAAGAAGTTTACCGAAAGCGAGCGCGACGAGCTGCGCTTTCACTGGCGGCTGTGGGCGGGGCGCGCCCAGCTGGCTCCGGAAAGTGATTGGTCAACCTGGCTGATCATGGCCGGGCAGGGGTTCGGCAAAACTAGGGCGGGGGCGGAATGGGTCCGCGAAATCGCTGGCCATGACCCCGCCGCACGGATTGCGCTGGTCGGCGCGACTCTGGGCGAAGTGCGCAGCGTGATGATCGAAGGGGAAAGCGGCCTGATCGCCATTTCACCGCCCGGTCGGCGGCCAAAATTCGAACCATCGTTGCGGCGGCTGAGCTGGCCGAATGGGGCGCAGGCCACGGCCTATTCCGCTGGCGAGCCTGAATCGCTGCGCGGTCCGCAGCACAGCCATGCCTGGTGCGACGAGCTGGGCAAGTGGGACAACTCCTCCGATCAGGCCATCCGCGCCTGGGACAATCTGCTGATGGGAATGCGGCTGGGTGAAGGCGGACGGATTGTCGCCACCACCACACCGCGCGCCGTCCCGCTGATCCGCCGACTGGCTGATGCCAAGGGTGACGCCGGGGCAGTGATGACCCGCGGGCGGACCAGAGACAATGCCGAGCATCTACCCAAACGTTTCCTGCGAGATATCAGCCGCGAATTCGGCAAATCACTGCTCGGCCGCCAGGAGCTTGACGGCGAACTTATCGAAGAGGCCGAAGGCGCGCTGTGGACCCGCGCCCTGATCGAAGCTTGCCGCGAACCGGCAGCCTCGGCTCCGGCGGCCCGCACCGTGATCGGTGTGGACCCGCCGGCCTCCGCCCAGGGCGACGCCTGCGGGATCGTCGTCGTTGCCCTGGGCGTTGATGGAATTGGCCGGGTGCTGGCCGATGCCTCGGTAACCAAACCCTCGCCCGAACGCTGGGCCAGGGCAGTCGCCGATGCCGCGCGTGTCTGGCATGCGGACCGGGTGGTGGCAGAGGCCAATCAGGGCGGAGCGATGGTCGAAAGCGTGCTGCGCGCCGCCGATTTCGCCCTGCCGCTGACCCTGGTTCACGCCAGCAAAGGCAAAATCGCCCGGGCAGAACCCGTCGCCGCGCTGTATGAGGCTGGCCGCGTTCGCCACGCAGGCACGTTCCCCGCCCTGGAGGACGAGCTGTGCGGCTTGATCGCGGGCGGCGCCTATCAAGGCCCCGGCCGCTCCCCCGACCGCGCCGATGCAGCGGTGTGGGCGATGACTGAATTGCTGCTCAAGCGCCGCTCGCAGCCGCGGGTGTGGCTACAGGGCGACTAAGATTGTGATCCGCTAACCACTGAAAGGCCGTCCATGTCCTTCCTCGAAAGCCTTGCCGCTGCCTTCAAGGGCAGCAGCGCGCGGGTTCCGCTCGCCCGCAATTTCACCTCGCCCTGGGTGTTCGCGGATGGCGCGGGTGCCCGCGCTCCGTTTGAATATACCGGGGCGGTCAAACGCGCCTATCTGGATAATCCGGTGGCGCAGCGCGCGGTTCGGCTGGTCAGCGAAGGGATCGGCGGGGCGGCGCTGCTGCCCACCGACACAGGCCTCGCCTCACTGGTCAGCGCGACCAGCGCCGGGCAATCGCTGCTGGAAACGCTGGCCGCCCAACTGCTGCTCCACGGCAATGGCTATGTCCAGGTGATGAAGGACGCGGCCGGCCGCCCGGTCGAGCTGTTTGCCTTGCGGCCTGAACGGATCAGCGTGATCGCCGGTGAGGACGGCTGGCCCTCCGCCTATGCCTACCGGGTGGGCGAACGCGTGCTGACCATTCCGGTGCTGGACGAAGACGCCTCACCCAATCTGATCCACATCAAGGGCTTTCACCCCGGCGATGATCATTATGGCGCAGGCTGCCTTGCCGCCGCCGATCAGGCCGTGGCGATCCACAATGCGGCGAGCAACTGGAACCGCAATCTGCTGGAAAATGCCGCGCGGCCATCGGGCGCTCTGGTTTATGATACCGGCGATTCTGCCGGGCTGACGGCGGATCAGTTTGACCGGCTCAAGGCAGAGCTCGCCCGCGCCTTTTCGGGCGATGCCAATGCCGGGCGGCCGATGCTGCTGGAAGGCGGGCTCAAATGGCAATCGCTGAGCCTGTCGCCCGCCGACATGGATTTTGCGACGCTCAAAGCCGCTGCCGCCCGCGATGTTGCGCTGGCCTTTGGCGTCCCGCCAATGCTGCTCGGCCTGCCGGGCGACGCCACCTATGCCAATTACCGCGAGGCCAATCGCGCGCTGTGGCGGCTGACGCTGCTGCCGCTGGCGGGCAAGCTGCTGTCCGCGCTGGCTGAGGGACTGGCGGTGTGGTTCCCGGATACGCGGCTGGCGGTCGATCTCGATCAGATCCCGGCGCTGGCCGAGGACCGTGAGCGGCTGTGGGGCCAGGTTTCCGCCGCCGCCTTCCTCTCCGATGTCGAAAAACGCGCCATGCTGGGGTTGGCTCCAGAAGTTTCAGGGAACAAATCATGAACCGTGAAGATATGCTGGCCCGATTGATCGCTCAGGCGGCCAATGAAGGCAGTGATCTCGTCACCTTGCGCGCGATCATCGAGGAAGCCTCCGAAGTTGGCGCAGAGCGCGTGCTCGCAGGCATCGGCCTCAGCGACCGCCAAGCGCAGGAGGATTTTTCCGAACTGCGTGAACTGCTGCAGGCCTGGCGCGATGCCAAGGCCAGCGCCTGGCAGGCAGCGATCGCCTGGCTGGTGCGCGGCGTGCTGGCGCTGCTGCTGGTCAGCCTGGCTTACCGG
>JAYVKX010000089.1:0-2589 GCA_043768005.1 Novosphingobium sp.
GCCCCGCCCTTGCCCGGCTGGGTGTGCTGGATCTTGGCAACTTTCCAGATGCCTTTTTCATATTCCAGAATATTGCCGGGACGGATGTCCACGCCGCTGATCTTCATGGGGAGAGCCTTCGATTTGAAAGAGCGGGAGATAGGAAAGGCGCGCCCTTAGCGCGAGGGCGCGCGCGCGGCAAGCGGTGTGGACCGCAAGCGTGACGATGGACTGGTAGAAGCGCGGTTCAGTTCCTGCTAAGCTGCGCCGCAACATGGCCTATCCGATGAAGCAAATCCTCTCCGCCATAGCTGTTGTGGCAGCAGGCCCGGCAATCGCCGCGCCGGGCGGGCCGATCGCCACCTTGCTGTTGGGTGCCTATGTTTGCGAGCTGCCGGGCGATGCCGCTGGCCCCGCAGGCCACCGGGTGCTGGCGCAGGATTTCACGATCACCAACGCCTCAAGCTATGCCGCCAGCGGCGGACAAGGATTCTATCTGTTGACCGGCGATACGGTGGTGATGACCAGCGGCCCCAAAAAGGGCCAGCGGTTTCACCGTCTGTCACCCAGCTTCCTGCGCCTGGCCCAGCCTGACGGCACGGACAGCGCACTGCGCTGCATTCGGCAAGTCACCAATAACCGTTAGGTTGCGGCACTGGTGCCCGCGCGGCGCGTCCACAGATAGAGCCAGCTTACCGCTGCGGTGAACAGGATGATGCCCAGCGGTGCGGCCCAGCTGGTTTCAGTGACGACCGACAGGACATCGGGGTTGCCACTGCCCGCTGCGATCCCGGCAAAGGCCACCCCGAACAGGCTCTCGCCGACGATCAGCCCGGTTGCAGCCAGCACGCCCATCCGTTCGGCGAAATCAGGATCAGACTGCCGCTTGGCCCAGCGGTTATACAGATAGCCGATGATGGCCCCCACCGGGATCAGCACGGTCAGCGCCAGCGGCAGATAGATCCCCATGCCAACTGCAAGCGGCGGCAGACTGCCCCGCCTGGATTTGCGCAGCAGCTCGTCCACCAGCACCACGGCCGCGCCGATTGCTGCGCCGATGCCGATCAGCTGCCAATCCAGATTGCCGCCCAGCACGCCTTGCGCAATCGCCGAAATCAAGGCCGCTTGCGGTGCCGCCAGCGCATCCGGCCCAGCGCCCGGCGCGCCTTGAAAGCCGAAAGTGGTGTTAAGCAGATCAAGGATCGGCGGGATCACCAACGCCCCGAAGATCACCCCCAGGATGAGAGCTACCTGCTGCCGCCAGGGCGTTGCGCCCACCAATTGCCCGGTTTTGAGGTCTTGCAGATTATCGTTCGAAATCGTCGCGACGCCAAACACGATGGCGGTGACGAACAGCGCATAGGCGACCAGCGCCTTGGTTGCCGCCGGATCGCTGCCCTGCCCGAACAGCACCACCAGCAGCAGCGAAATCCCCAGCGAAGCAAGGATTCCGACGCCTGAAATCGGGCTGTTAGAGGCCCCGATCAGCCCGGCCATGTAACCGCAGACCGAGGCGATGATGATCCCGGCCACCAGCACATACAGGATGGTCACAATCAGCGTGCTGCCCAGCGCCGCTTCAATCGGGCCGCCCTTGGCAAAGCTGGCCAGCAGCAAGCCGATCGGCAACATCGAGGCGATGATCGTGCCGAACACGATGCCGATCGGCAGATCCTGTTCGGTCAGCGCCAGCGTATCACCCTGCCCGGCCTTGCGCACCCGCGCCGCGTTCAAAGCCCCGGCAATGCCCTTCACGATCGGGCCGATGATCCGGAGCAAAGTCCAGATCGCCGCAACGCCGATGGTTCCCGCGCCGATGAAGCGCACTTTCGCGCGGAATGTGGTTGAAACGAAATCGGCCAGTTCGATCCCCACCGGCGGGCCGCCCGCAGTATAATGCGGCAGCAGCACGATCCAGCCGATCACCATGCCGACCAGCATGGCGATGCCCACCGCTAGGCCAACCAGATGCCCGACGCCGATCAGTGCCAGCGAAAAGCTGACCGAAAGACTGGTCGCCCCGCCGCCCAGTTTGACCACGCCGCCCACTTCCTCTGCCACCAGCTTCATCTTGATGAGCAAGGCAAAGCCCGCAGCCAGCAGCGAGCCGAGCATGATTGCCGCCAGCCCGCGCTTGTTTTCCTGTGCCCCGCCAACCCCTGCGCCGACCTTCAGCACCTCTGCCGCAGCCACGCCTTCGGGATAGGGCAGGTCAGATCCGGTAACCAGCGCGCGGCGCAAGGGGACCGAATACATCACGCCAAGAACCCCGCCGACCGCGATCACGGCCACCGATTGCCAATAGGGAAAGCCCGTCCACCAGCCGATCATGATCAGGCCGGGCAGCACGAAGATGATCGCAGACAAAGTTCCCGCTGCCGATGCGATGGTCTGGACGATGTTGTTTTCCTGGATCGTCGCGCCGGAAAAGGCCTTGAGCACCGCCATCGAAATCACCGCTGCCGGGATCGAAGTGGCAAAGGTCAGCCCGATTTTGAGGCCAAGATAGACATTGGCGGCGGTGAACAGCACGGTCAGCACCGCACCAAGCAGGATGCCGCGCAGGGTTAGCTCACGCGTGGGACTTGCGGCCATGATTGCCTCTTCCAT
>JAYVKX010000090.1:0-3123 GCA_043768005.1 Novosphingobium sp.
AAAACCGCCACCGGGTCCAGCGCCTCGCGGTTATGGCGGACTTCGAAATGGAGCTGGTCTTCCCGCGCGATGCCGCTGTGACCGATCAGCCCGATCCGCTCTCCGACTTTCACCCGCGCGCCATTTTTGACCGTGATCCGGCTGAGCTGGGCATAGGTCGTGGTCCAGCGGCTGCCGTGGTGGACGATCACGGTATTGCCATATTCGGCCGGGCCAGCCTCGGCATAGATCACCCGGCCGGCGCCGCTGGCGCGCACGGCAGTGCCTTCATCGGCGGCGATATCGATGCCGTCATGGTAGGAACGCCTGCTGCGCGGCGCGAAACTGCGCCGGATTGCCCCCTGAACTGGCCAGGCCAATCGGACCGGCGGCGGATCGGCGGCTGGTGATGGGCTGGGAGTTGGAGCGGGTGAGGGGATCGCAGCAGTCTTGCTCACCGTCGGGATCGCCAGCCTTTGCCCGGCCCGCACTGGATCCTCCCGCACAAGGCTGTTGGCCGAAGCGATCACGCCCCACGGCACGCCATATTCAAGCGCTATGCCAAAGCCGGTTTCGCCGGGCTTCACCACATGGCTGCGGCGGCGCGGGATGATCAGGCTTTGCCCGGCGCGCACGGAATAGGGCGCTTTCAGCCCGTTTGCCTCGATAATCAGGATCCGCGGCACCTCGGCGCGGGCGGCAATCCCGCCCAGCGTTTCACCCGATTTGACGATATGTTCAGCCTCGGCCTTGGGGTCTGCATCCTTGGCTGCGAGCGGCGCGGCGGCAAGCACCGCCAGCATCCCGGCAAGAAGCAGCGCAGCCCTCATCCAAATCGCCCGGCAAGATCGGCAAGCGAGGCGTCATGGGTCAGATCAAGCTGGAGCGGAGTGACCGAGATATAACCATCGGCAATCGCCTCCAGATCGGTGGCATGGCCGGCGGTATGTTCGATCCCGTGCAGGCCGAACCAGAAATAGCGATAGCCGCGCGGGTCCATCCCTTCCACCACCGAACCGCGGGCATAATCGTGAAAGCCCTGGCGGACCACGCGAATGCCCTGGACCTGTTCGGGCGGCAGCGCGGGGAAATTGACATTGACCAGCGTGCGCGGCGGCAGCGGTGCATCCAGCAGCGGGGCCAGCACTTTCGCACCCCATTGCTCCGCCGCGCCAAACGGCACGGTGTCGCCCATGCCCTCGCTGGCGTAGACTTGGCTTAGCGCGACCGAGCGGATCCCCGCCAGCGCACCTTCGATCGCGGCCGAAACCGTACCCGAATAGGTTACATCGTCACCCAGATTGGCCCCGCGGTTGACGCCCGAAAGGATCACATCGGGCGGCGATGGCATGACGGTGCGCAGCGCCATCATCACCGCATCGGTGGGGGTGCCCGATACCGAGAAGCGCCGGGGATCATGCTGGCGCAGCCGCACCGGGCGAGACAGGGTCAGCGAATGGCCCGCGCCCGATTGCTCCTCGGCCGGGGCAACGATCCAGATATCATCGCTGAACTGGCGGGCGAGGGCTTCCAGCACGTCAAGGCCGGGGGCATGGATCCCATCGTCGTTGGTCAGCAGGATGCGCATCAGGCGGGCAGCTCAAGCCGGGTAATTCCGCCCATATAGGGGACCAGCGCAAGCGGCAGCTCAACTGAGCCGTCCTCCTGCTGTCCGTTCTCGAGGATCGCCACGAGCGTCCGGCCCACTGCCAGCCCCGAACCGTTGAGGGTATGGACGAACTCCGTGCCCTTCTGGCCTTCGGGCCGGAACCGCGTGTTCATCCGCCGCGCCTGAAAATCGCCGCAGTTGGAAATCGAGGAAATCTCGCGATAGGCATTCTGGCCCGGCAGCCAGACCTCCAGATCGAAGGTTTTGCGCGCGGTGAACCCCATGTCCCCTGCGCACAGCAGCAGCTTGCGATAGGGCAGCTCCAGCGCTTCGAGGATCGATTCGGCGGCCTTGACCATCCGCTCATGCTCGGCGGGCGAATCTTCCGGGCGACAGATCGAAACCAGCTCGACCTTCTCGAACTGGTGCTGGCGGATATAGCCGCGTGTATCCTTGCCCGCAGCCCCCGCTTCGGAGCGGAAGCAAGGGGTGAGGGCGGTGAGCCGGATTGGAAGTTGGGTTTCGGTCAGGATCTGCTCGCGGACCGAATTGGTGAGGGAAACTTCGGCGGTCGGGATCAGCCATCGACCATCGGTGGTCTGGAAATTATCCTCGGCAAACTTTGGCAGCTGGCCGGTCCCGAACAGCGCCTCTTCGCGGACCAGCAGCGGCGTTGCACATTCGGTGTAACCGTTGGTAGCGGTTTGCATATCGAGCATGAACTGCCCGAGCGCGCGCTGGAGCCGCGCCATCTGTCCACGCAGGAAAGTAAACCGCGAACCCGAGAGCATCGCGCCGGTCTCGAAATCGAGGCCCAGCACCGGTCCAAGATCGGCGTGTTCTTTTGGGGTGAAGTTGAACTGCCGCGGCGCACCCCAACGGCTGACTTCGACATTGTGCGTTTCGTCCGCGCCATCGGGAACATCGGCATCGGGGAGGTTGGGCAGGCTTGAGAGCAGCGACCTTAGCTCACCCTTTTTTTTCTGAGCAAGTTCAACAGTGGCTTTCTCGATGCTCTCATCAAGCGAGGCGCTTTCAAGCAGCTCAGCGTAAAGTTTCTCGTCGCCTCGGCCTTTCGCCTGACCGATGGCCTTGGCAGTCTGGTTGCGCTTTGCTTGAGCCTGCTGCTGCATCGTCTCAAATGAGCGACGAGTGTCATCAAGTTCGAGTAGTGCGGATGAAGCAGCCTCCATCCCGCGCCTGGACAGCGCGACGTCAAAGGCTTCAGGATTTTCGCGGATAAACTTGATGTCATGCATAGTGTTGGCGCTATGCCGCCTCTCCGCGTCACACGCAACACTCCCCCATCGTCATCCTGAACTTGTTTCAGGACCCATTTCCCCCCACGAGCGAAAGGTGCCCAAGGCGAGATGGGTCATGCCTTCGCCGGGATGACCATTGTTGGGAATAAACTCCCAATCGCGCCCTAGCTTGGCAATGGTGGGCGCGGCAGGGATTGAACCTGCGACCCCACCCGTGTGAAGGGTGTGCTCTACCACTGAGCTACGCGCCCCGCCTGTAAGCGGCCCACTCTT